>CAZMKY010000220.1:0-3217 GCA_964566835.1 uncultured Rhodobacterales bacterium | reverse complement strand
TCGATGTCGCCGAAGGTGCGGCCCGCCCGCCGGCTGCCCGTGCGACTCAAACACCGACGGCTCGCTGAACACGCTCGACTACTTTGACTTCCTCACGCTCTTCTTCAACAGCGACCCCGCCGCCGACTTCAACGACGACACCTTCCTCGACAACGGCGACATCATCGCCTTCATCCAGACCTTCCTCGCAGGCTGCTAGAGCGAGATCTCGGCGGGCCCGCCCCCGCCGAACGCGCCCGGGCCCGGAAACGGGCCCGCCATTCTGCCGTTTCAAGGGCTTTCCCATGCTGCGCCTCCAGAAGCTGACCAAAACCTACAAGACCGGGGATCAAGCCCTGAAGGGCATCGATCTCGAGGTTCCTGCGGGTCAGGTTCTTGCACTGATCGGGCCTTCCGGTGCAGGCAAATCCACCATGATCCGCTGCATCAATCGCCTTGTCGAACCGACCGGTGGTGAGGTCCTTCTGGACGGAACCGACCTGACCCGGCTTGGAGCGGGTGCGCTTCGGAAAGCGCGGCGCGAAATGGGCATGATCTTCCAAGAATATGCTCTGGTCGAACGCCTTACAGTTATGGAAAACGTGTTGTCTGGCCGCCTTGGCTTTGTCGGCTTCTGGCGCAGTTTCTTGCGCCGCTATCCGCAGTCCGACGTTGACGAGGCTTTCCGCCTGCTTGACCGCGTTGGGCTGCTCCACATGGCCGACAAGCGCGCCGACGAGTTGTCGGGCGGCCAGCGCCAGCGTGTCGGCATTTGTCGTGCACTGATCCAGAACCCCAAGCTTCTTCTGGTGGATGAACCAACGGCGTCGCTGGATCCAAAAACAAGTCGGCAGATCATGCGCCTGATCACAGAGCTTTGCCGAGAACGCGGGCTGGCCGCGATCATCAACATCCACGACGTTGCGTTGGCACAGATGTTCGTGCCCCGGGTCGTAGGACTGCGCTTTGGAGAAATCGTCTACGACGGCGCCCCGACCGGGCTAACGCCCGACAAACTGACCGAAATCTACGGCGAGGAAGACTGGGAAGCGACCATCGAGAAGGTCGACGACGAGGATGAAGAGATCGAGGCCGCTGAATGAGCGACGTGGCACTGCAAGATGTCCTCGGCAAGGGCTGGAAGAAGCCGCCGCTTGTCAAGCGCGCTTGGTTGCGTTGGACGCTAACCGTCGGCTTTGTGATCTACCTGATCGCCGCCTTTGCGACGATCGAAGTTGATTGGGGCCGTGTCTATATCGGTCTGGAACGGGGCGCAGCCTTTGTGCTCGCGTTCACCAACCCGGACTTCGTGTCCCGCTGGAGTGACATTTGGAGCGGCTTGCTGGAAAGCATCGTGATGACCGTTGCTGCTTCGGTTGTCGGCATTGCGATCTCGATTCCCATTGGCCTCGGCGCCGCCCGCAACATCGCTCCACTGCCAGTCTATGTTGTATGCCGTGGCATCGTGGCCATCAGCCGCGCGCTTCAGGAAATCATTGTCGCAATCCTGCTTGTCGCGATCTTCGGTTTCGGACCACTGGCCGGTTTCCTGACATTGTCCTTTGCGACCATCGGCTTTCTGTCGAAGCTTCTGGCCGAAGACATTGAAGCAATGGATCGTGTCCAGGCAGAGGCCATCAAGGCCAGCGGCGCCAAGTGGATGCAGTGGATCAATTACGGCGTTCAGCCACAAGTGATGCCGCGCCTTGTCGGGCTGTCAATGTACCGCATCGACATTAATTTCCGCGAAAGCGCGATCCTTGGCCTAGTTGGGGCTGGTGGCATTGGCGCGACCTTGAACACCGCGTTTGACCGTTACGAGTACGATACAGCTGCCGCCATCCTGATCCTGATCATCGGTATCGTCATGGCGCTTGAGTACCTTTCTGGCATCATCCGTGCGAGGGTACAGTAATGCCGATTCTGGAACGGGAAGGCACACAGGTTTGGCGCCGTCGTACGACTGGCGAAAGCATGGTGCGCTGGTTTGGCTGGCTGCTTGGTGTCGCGGTTTTCCTCCTTTGCTGGCAGCGGATCAGCGATGCAACAACCTGGTTCTTTGTCTGGGATGCACCGCGTATCGCGAACGACATCTGGACACGTGCGACCCCACCCCGCTGGGAGTACATCACCCAACTTGGCCGCCCGATCTGGGACACCTTGAATATCGCCACGCTTGGTACACTGATCGCGCTCTGCCTCGCGGTCCCGGTTGCCTTCCTTGCTGCACGGAATACGACGCCTTCTGCATTGTTCATTCGTCCGATTGCACTGCTCATTATCGTCTCGACGCGTTCGATCAACTCTCTGATCTGGGCACTTTTGCTGATCGCCATCATTGGACCGGGCGTGTTTGCAGGTGTCGTCGCGATCGCCATTCGGTCCATCGGCTTCTGCGCCAAGTTGCTCTACGAGGCCATCGAAGAGATCGATCAGACACAAGTGGAAGCCATCACTGCGACCGGAGCCAGTCGTTGGCAAGTGATGGCCTATGGCATTGTCCCGCAAATCCTACCCGCATTTGCGGGCATCGCTGTCTTCCGCTGGGATATCAACATTCGTGAATCGACGGTGCTTGGCCTTGTCGGTGCTGGCGGCATTGGTCTGCAATTGTCGGCCTCCTTGAACGTTCTGGCATGGCCGCAGGTCAGCCTGATCTTGGTGGTAATTCTGGTTGCCGTTGTCATCAGCGAATGGGTCTCTGCCAAAGTGCGCGGCGCCATCATTTGATATCCATGTCCGTGGACGAGCCCATGATGCCGCGCGCCTCAGGCTTCCGCCCGCTCGGCCAAATCGTCACGCAGTCAGGGAAATTGAAACGCTTGCGGACATTGAAAAGGACTTCGATGTCTTTCTGCTGGATGCTTTTGGCGTTCTGAACATCAGCGAAGCAGCCATTCTCGGAGTGAGAGAGCGGATCGATGCCTGCCGCGCCGCTTTCTATGGATGAAACGAAAGCCTTCATTGGAAAGGGCATTGGCGTCTTTGTCCAAAGAATGCTTGCCGCACGTGACCTTCCAGAAATCGCGCCAAAGCAAGATCGAAGACATACCACACAGCCACCACTTGTGCGACTTTCGCTCCTTGCCGGCGCTTGTCGACGACGTGTTGCGGAAGGGCTAGCAGAGCGGCGCAATGACGCTCATCTCCTACCGCGGCCCGCCTGTTTGGCCGATGTCCCAGAAAAGCCCTGCCATCAGACAAAGCGCGTTGCGTGACACCGACTTCATCACATGCT
>CAZMKY010000219.1:0-7687 GCA_964566835.1 uncultured Rhodobacterales bacterium | reverse complement strand
ATGATCGCGCGGATGAAGCCTATTTCATCGCCGCAGGAGGCGGCGCTTCGCGCCTTCACATTCCCCAGTCCTGACGAGCTTTCGCCCCCCGTCGTTGCGATGCGCGGCACGTCTGTTGGCTATGATGGCAAGGCGGTGCTCAAGCGATTGGATCTTCGCATCGATCAGGATGACCGGATCGCTCTTCTTGGCCGGAATGGCGAGGGTAAATCGACTTTGTCAAAGCTGATCGCAGGACGCCTCGCGCCCATCGACGGCAGTGTGACGGCGGCACGAAAACTGCGCATTGGCTACTTTGCACAGCATCAGCTGGACGAATTGGATGCCGACGCGACGCCTTTGGAGCATTTGCGGCGTGAACGCCCCGAAGAGCCACCGGCCAAGCTGCGCGCCCGCCTTGGCGGCTTCGGCATTGGCGCAGAGCAGGCCGAAACCATCGCGAGAAAGCTCTCCGGCGGACAAAAGGCGCGCCTGTCGCTGATGTTGGCGACGCTGGACGCGCCGCACATCCTGATCCTGGACGAGCCGACAAACCACCTTGATATGGAAAGCCGCGAGGCGCTGGTGGAAGCCTTGACCGCATATTCCGGCGCCGTTGTTCTTGTAAGCCACGATATGCACCTCCTTGGACTCGTCGCGGACAGGCTTTGGCTGGTAAAGGACGGGCGCGTGCAGGCGTGGGATGGGGATCTGGAAGACTACCGCAGGTTCCTTCTGGATCAGCCCGTCCCAAAGGCTGAGAAGCCCAAACCTGTTGCTGCACCAAAGCCGTCAAAGGCGCAGCTTGCCGAGCTTCGCCAGGCGGTGTCCACCGCGGAAGCCCGCGTCGAGAAACTGAGCGAGATCCGGGAAAAGCTGGCCAGTCGGCTGGCGGATCCTGCGATGTACGAAGCCGACAGGATTGCAACAACCGAAGGCCTTCAGAAGAAGTTTGCCGAAGTTGAAGATGGTCTGGAACGAGCCGAGGCCCTTTGGATGAAAGCATTAGAGCGTCTCGAGGACGCTATGCGCTAGGGGGTTAGGGGTTGCGCCGGGCGCTGACAACGAAGTGCGTCAGTGAGAAGAAGAAGCGCCCCTCCTCCGCCCTTTTGACCTGTTCTGCCATCCATTCGTCGATCTCGTCTTCTGGCAGGTGGGCATTCGCTTTTGCAAAACCGCTCATCAGTATCAAGAGCATCTGAGCCATTCCGTCTGGGTGAAGCGCGGTCGCAGACATGGTCAACGGCGTGACCCGGTCGAGCGTAAAGCCGCAGTCCGGCAAAGCTGCAGTGATCTTGGCCGAGACGTCGCGGTGAACAAGGTGTTCATCCCACGACGCCATCATCCGCTGCATCCTGTCAGGTTTGTCGGTTGCCCAGGCCCAAGTGTCAAAGTGCATGTCGCCGATCACCAACCGCCCGCCTGGCTTCAGCACACGATGCACTTCGCGAAGCGCGGCGTTGAGGTCGGATATATATTCAAAGACCTGGACCGAGACTGCGCCGTCCTGACTTTGGTCCTCTAGCGGCATCGCGTCCGCGCCCGCCTCGATCAGCCGCACGCCCGGTTGGTCAGCCAGTCTGGCTTTCGCCGCCTCCAGCATATCGCGACTCTGATCGAGGCCCGTGATGCATCCCTCGGAACCGACTGTGCGTGCCAGTTCTTCGGTCATCATGCCATTGCCGCAGCCAAGATCCAGAATGTGCTCGCCGGGCATCGGTCGCAGTATCTGCGCATTCAGGCGTCGCCGGGCCGAGAACTCCGCCCCCAGATAGGCGACCTCGAGCTTCTTGGTTGTTTCTGGACCGAATTGCAGCATTTCGCACCCTCCTGTGTCCCTTCATAGCACAGGAATGGCGCTTTCTCTGCTGGCGCTTTCAAAACACGCCGGTTAGGACCGCCCGCATGAATGCGGAATTGCTGACAGCCTTTGTGACACTCTTTGTCATCGTCGACCCGGTCGGGCTCGCCCCGCTATTTGTTGCGCTGACCCAAGGCATGGACCGCCGTACCCGGCGCGGCGTGGCCATTCGCGCCTGCCTCATCGGTGGCCTTGTCCTGTTGGCTTTTGCTTTGGTCGGCGAAGCGCTTTTGGGGATCGTTGGAATCTCCATGCCGGCCTTCCGGATTGCCGGCGGGCTGCTGTTGTTCCTGACCGCCTTGGACATGCTTTTTGAACGGCGCACGAAACGGCGCGAAGAGCAGGCCTCTTCAGACAATGATCCGTCAGTCTTCCCGTTGGCCACGCCGCTGATTGCCGGTCCAGGCGCGATTGCGACCATGATTCTTTTGACCGGTCAGCCCGGCGCGGACGCGGTCTGGATAAGCGCGGTTTTGGGCGTTCTGGCATTGGTCATATTGATTGTCTTCCTGCTGTTCCTCGCGGCTGCGCCGCTTGAAAGGCTGCTGGGACCGACGGGCATCAATGTGGTCACCCGCCTTCTCGGGATGCTGCTGGCCGCACTGTCAGTGCAATTTGTTCTGGATGGATTGAAGGGTGCAGGCGTCATCGCCGGGGGCTAGTTCTGCCCCCCCTGAGCGCCTATCTAAGTGCTATGGCAGACATTGAAATTCCACGCATTCTGTACCTCGTCATTCTCGGGGCTGCGATCTTTGGCTGGTTCTTGGCCGAGTACAAAGGCAGCCTTGGGCAAGGCCTTCGCATGGCGATGGCATGGGGGATGATCTTCATAGGTGTCATGGCTGGCTATGCGCTTTGGGGCGAATACGATCTTGGCTCACAATCCGCAGTGGTCAGTTCCGAGGCTATCGAAGTGCCGCGCGCCAATGATGGCCATTTCCATATGACGCTGACATTGGATGGCACGCCTGTTCGCTTCGTCGTCGACACTGGCGCCACCGATATCGTGCTCAGCAAGCAGGACGCCGAGCGCATCGGACTTGACCCTGACCAGTTGATCTTCTCCGGCATTGCGGGAACCGCAAATGGAACCGTCCGAACAGCCTTTGCTCGCGTGGACATGATCGAACTCGGTCCCGTTCAGTTCCAAAACGTGGGGATCTCGGTCAATGGCGGTGATTTGGACCAGTCGCTTCTGGGCATGGCATTTCTGAACCGATTTGAACGCATCGAAATCGCTGAAGGTCGGTTGCGGTTGGAACTCTAGCGCAGACTAGGTCGCGCTTTCCGCTTTCTTGACCCAGCGACCGTCTTCCTCAGCCCAGTAGACCGCGGCCACACCTGCTGCCGTAAGCGTTCGCCACTGGTTACGCGCCGCTTCCACAGCCGCAGCGTCTGCGCCCTCAAACAACAAGCACGCCCGCTCAAGCCCCGACATCTCATCGGGGTCAATCGTCGCCCCATCCACGGCCAGCAGGAACTGAGCGCCGTTCGGAGCGGCCTTGTCACTTGTCAGAAGTACTGGCTGAAGGGCGTCATGCGGCCCGCCTGCAATTCCATGTGGCAGGAAGCCGTCCCGCTCCCATAGCCGGTTGTCCAGATGGTCGAGGCGGGCAGGATCTGTCCCTCGGATTGCGACGCGCCACTCTCGCGACATGGCACGGTCGACCAACATCGGCAGAGTCGTGTCCAAGGTGGACTGCGTCAGGTGGTAGAAAAAGACGTCACCCATCAGCTTTCAAAGTTGTCCTGCACGAAACGGGACAAAGCCCTGACGCCCCACCCTGTTGCTCCTTTCGGGCTGAAGGGACCTTCGGACCCAAGCGATGCCGTACCCGCGATATCAAGGTGAATCCAAGGTTGGTCTTCTTGAATGAACCTCTGAAGAAACTGTGCCGCCGTGACCGATCCGGCAGGGCGCCCCCCGACGTTCTTCATGTCTGCGATCCGACTCTTCAACTGCCGATTATACCCTTCGCCAAGCGGCAGGCGCCACGCGCCCTCACCTTCTGAACCGGCGGCGGCAAGGAAGTTGTTGCAGAACACGTCGTCGTTGGAAAAGACCCCGGTGTTCTCGTGTCCAAGCGCGATGATCACCGCCCCGGTCAACGTCGCCAAATCGACAATGCCGGACGGCTTGAAGCGCTCTTGCGCGTACCAAAGGACATCACACAGCACGAGGCGACCTTCGGCATCTGTATTGATGATCTCAACCGTTTCGCCTTTCATGGAACGGACGACGTCGCCCGGACGCGTCGCCTTTCCGTCCGGCATATTTTCGACAAGCCCGACCAAGCCCACGACATTGGCCTTGGCCTTCCGCAGGGCCAGCGTCCGCATGGTGCCTGCTACCGTGCCGGCACCGCCCATATCCATGGTCATGGCTTCCATTCCGCCAGCAGGCTTCATCGATATCCCGCCGGTATCGAAGACGACGCCCTTGCCTACGAGCGCCAATGGCGGTTCTGTCCCACCACCATTCCAGGTCATGACGACAACCTTCGACGGGCTTTCGCTGCCCTGCCCGACGGCAAGGAGCGTGCGCATGCCAAGCTTTTCCAGCGCATCCTCTTCCAAGACCTCGACTTCGACACCAAGCGTCTTCAATTGAAGCAGCCGATCGGCGAATTCGGTTGTGGTCAGGACGTTGGCAGGTTCGTTGACAAGATCGCGCGCAAAGAAGACCCCGCTGGCAGAAGCCATCACGCCTTCGAGGCTGGCAGTGACGTCGTCGGGTTTGCTGCACATGACGGTCAGTGTTCCGGCATCCGGGGATTCATCTGCATCGCCACGATGGTCGCTGAATTCATAGGCCCGAAGGAGCGCTCCGAGAAGAACATCCGGCAATCCACGGATCGGCGCTACGGCCAGCAGGCTTGTCCGCCCGCGAAGCCCTCGCCCGATGGAGACCCCCGCGCGGCGGGCATCCTGCCCTTTGATCCGGCGGTCGAGTTTTGCGACGCACAAAGCCTCTGCGGCCATGCCTGTCGGCCACGCAAGATCGCGGCAATCGCCGTCTTTCATGCGTTCGAATGCATCGCTGGAGACAAATCGTTCCAATGCGCCCCGGGTCAATCGGTTCACCCGACGCGCGATCTGATCCAGTTTTCCGCTGGAGCCCACAAGGATGACGACGCGACCTTCGAACTCTGCCAAGGCGTCGAGATCGAGGGTGGTCACTGAAACGTCGACGAGATCCGTCATGGCGCTGCTCCAAGCGTTGTCCAAGGCACCTTCTCGCCTACACGTCCGCAAGAGACTTGACCAGAGAGCCGTGTCGCGGTTTGACGCGCGGGCCGGATCAACTAGGCTTCGTTCGGCAAGGAGGTCGCGACGGGCGAATGACAGGACGATTCGACAGATACTTCCTGGGACAGCTGACGCTTCTCTTTGGCTTCTTCGCGCTGGTCTTGGTGCTGGTTTACTGGGTCAACCGGGCTGTGGTCCTGTTCGACCAGCTGATCGCCAACGGGCAATCTGCGACCGTTTTCCTAGAATTTTCAGCGCTTTCTCTGCCGAATGTCATCCGGATCGTGCTGCCGATCGCCGCCTTCGCAGGCACGGTTTATGTGACCAACCGTTTGACGTCCGAAAGCGAACTGGTCGTCGTCCAAGCGACCGGATTCTCGCCATGGCGGCTTGTCAGGCCCGTCTTCGTCTTCGGCGTTCTTGTGTTTCTGCTGGCATCCTTGCTGGCACATATTCTGGTGCCTGCCTCTCTGTCGCGCCTTGCCGTAAGAACGGCCGAGATCTCGGAGAACATGACCGCACGACTGCTGACCGAGGGACAATTCCTTCATCCCGCCGAGGGAGTGACTTTCTACATCCGAAACATCACTGCGAATGGCGAGTTGCAGAATGTCTTTTTGTCCGACGCTCGCGACCCTGACATCAGCACCACCTATTCGGCGCGCACGGCTTATCTTTTGCGAGGGGACGACAGTCCTACGCTGGTGATGCGCGATGGCATGGCGCAGCGGCTCGACAACGACACCCGGCAGTTGGCGACGACACGCTTTGACGATTTTGCTTTCAATCTGGCCGGGCTTATCGAAACACCGGATTCAGCAGCCCGTCGCTCGACCGAGTTCGGCACGCCAGCGCTGTTCCGGGCCGACCCGGTGGTTCAGGCACTGACCGGTGATACACGCGACGAATTGATCGCAGAGGCGCATGACAGGATCGTGGGCGCGCTCAACAGCCTGGTCGCAGCACTGGTCGGGTTTGCAGCTTTGCTTGTGGGCGGGTTTTCCCGCTTTGGGATTTGGCGCCAGATCGTTGCAGCAATCGTATGCCTGATCATAATCCAGTCACTTTCGACCTTTGGGCAGGATGTCGTCCGGTCAAACGCGGCAAGCTGGCCGATGGCCTACATTGGTGTGGTCTTCGGACTGGTCGTCACGGCCGTCTGTCTCTTCCTTGCCAGCAGACCCGGTCTTCTGCGCAGGCGTGTCCGGAAGGTGGCCGCGTCATGATGCTGCACGCCTACTTTGCCAAGCGGTTCATCTACGCCCTTTTGGCGGTCCTTGGGGTCTTTCTGGCCATTCTCTTGCTGCTGGATCTGGTGGAACAGATCAGGCGTTTCGACAGCGCGGAAGTGGCTTTCGCCTCTATCGTGGCCCTGACCTTGTTGAAGGTGCCAGAGAGCCTTTACCAGATCCTTCCCTTGATCGTCATTCTGGCCACTTTGTCGTTGTTTTTGTCACTGGCGCGGTCGTCCGAGATGGTCGTCGCTCGCGCCGCAGGCCGGTCGGCGCTAACGGCCGCCATGGCCCCAGTGTCCGTCGCATTTGTCCTTGGCATTCTGGCCGTTGCCGCGATGAATCCCATCGTCGCGTCGACCTCGAAGCAATACGAAGCCATGTCGAACCGGCTGGCCGGCGTTGATACTTCGACCCTTTCCGTGACCCGTGAAGGGCTTTGGCTGCGGCAAGGGTCAACGACCGGTCAGACAGTCATCCGCGCCGCGCGTTCCAATCTCAACGGGACCGAACTTTTGGGCGTGACGTTTCTGGGCTTCGGTCAGGATGGCCGCGCGCTCTATCGGATCGAAGCCGAGCGCGCCGAACTCGTCCCGGGTGCGTGGTCGATCCAGAACGCCAAAGAATGGCGATTTGACAACGATGGTGTGAACCCGGAACGCACAGCCTTCCAGGCCGACCGCATGAGCCTTGCTTCCAACCTGACGGCAAGCCAGATCCTTGACAGTTTTGGCACGCCATCCGCCATCCCGATCTGGGAACTGCCAAGCTTCATTGATCAGCTCGAGAATGCCGGGTTCTCCGCCCGCGTGCACAAGGTCTGGTTTCATATGGAACTGGCACTTCCCCTTCTCCTCGCGGCCATGGTTCTGGTCGGCGCAGGCTTCACCATGCGTCACACGCGGTTGGGCCGCACCGGGCTGATGGTGCTTTTAGCTCTGGTTTTGGGCTTCACCCTGTTCTTCATCCGGAACTTTGCCTCTATCCTCGCCGAGAACGGGCAGATTCCTGTTGTGCTGGCAGCTTACGGACCACCGGTTGCAGCGCTGCTCCTGCCACTAAGCCTTTTGTTGCACTTGGAAGACGGATGATGGTTCTGCGTTTGGCCTTGGCCGTTCTGCTTGGCTTTTTGGGGCCATTGGCCGCCGTCGCTCAGACAGAAGCCCCGCAAGCCACGTTGATCGCGGACAGCGTCACGGTTGACCCCTCCGGCACCTTGTCGGCGTCAGGCAACGTTGAAGTCTTTTTCGACGGCACGCGTCTGACCGCCACGTCCGTGAGCTATGACCAGACCACCGATCAACTGCGGATCGAGGGCCCGATCGTTCTGACAGAACCGGGAGGCACTATTCTATTGGCCGATGCG
>CAZMKY010000218.1:0-2055 GCA_964566835.1 uncultured Rhodobacterales bacterium | reverse complement strand
GAAATCGATGCGACGGGGCTTCTTTGTCCTCTGCCCGTTTTGAAGACGGCGAAGCGCATGCGCGAGATGGTGCCCGGACAAACGCTGCTTTTGCGCGCCGACGACCCTGCTGCCATCGTGGACGTGCCCCACTACTGCACTGAAAGCGGTAACGAGCTTGTCTCGGCCTCCGAGGCCGGCGGAATCCAAATCTACGTGATCAAGCGAGTCTGACTCGCCGGCACTGAAATGAGAAAGGCCGCGCGAACAGCGCGGCCTTTCAAATATCTCAGGCGTGATGGTTTCTACCGACCGAGTGACCACCAGCCGCGCTTCCGCGGCTTGGAGGCGTCTTCAGCGGAATCGGCCGCCGCAACTTCCAACTCTGACTCAACAGGTGACGTCTCTGCGGCCGCGGCCACCGTCACCTCGACCGCACTCGTCGTGCCAGCGGCGTCGTCAGCTGCCTGAGGCTCGGCAATGACGTCTTTGGCGGACTTGCGGGTCCTGCGACGCTTGGGTTTTGGTGCGGGCTCTTCTACCGTTTCCGCGGGTTCAGCCGACGCATCTGCAACAGCTTCCTCTGGCTGCGAGGCCTCCGTCACCTCGGCAACAGGTGCCTCAGCCGCGGCGTCCGCTTCAGGCTCGGACTTTTTCTTCCGACTGCGCGAACGGCGCTTCTTGGGCTTCTCAGCCTCTTCGCTGGCCTCTGGCGCGCTTTCGGCCTCAGTCGACTTTGTCTCCTCAGCGGCGTCGTCCGCTGGCGCTTCTGCCTCGACCTCGGCGGCCTCCGGCTGCGCCTCTGTGGTCGCATCTGAATTCGCTTCAGCCTCTGCGCTGTTCGAGGCGTCTGATCCTTCACCCTTGCCCCGACGACGGCGACGACGACGGCGCTTCTTCTTCGGCTGCTGCTCTTCCGTGGCCTCGACGACTTCTGCCTCATCAGTAGCTTCATCTTCGGCCAAGCTTTCTTCGACCTCAGCCATCAGAGAAGCATCGACGGACACGACAGGTGCAACTTCAACGTGGCGTGTCGCGGTCTTGAACTTCTCCATTGTGAAGTCCGGGCTGACGAGGAAGGGGTCACCTTCGATCCGCACCGACATGCCATAGCGCGCTTCGATCTGTGCGATGTGTTCGCGCTTGTGGTTCATGAGGAAGTTCATGATCGAGATGGGCGCCTTGATCAGAACCTCACGCGAGCGACGACGAACGCCTTCTTCCTCGATCTGGCGCAGGATCGTCAGACCAAGACTGTCTTCGGACCGGATAAGGCCGGTGCCATGACAAGACGGACAAGGCTGCGTGGAGGCTTCCAACATGCCGGGACGCAGACGCTGACGGCTCATCTCCAACAGACCGAAGGCCGAAATGCGCCCGACCTGAATGCGGGCTCGGTCGTTCTTCAGCTTATCCTTGAAGCGCTTCTCGACAGCCGAGTTGTTCTTGCGCTCTTCCATGTCGATGAAATCGATCACAACCAGACCGGCAAGGTCGCGCAGGCGCAACTGACGCGCAACTTCTTCCGCCGCTTCGAGGTTGGTCTTCAGCGCCGTTTCCTCGATGGAGCCTTCCTTGGTCGCTTTGCCGGAGTTCACGTCAATCGCGACCAAGGCTTCGGTGACACCAATCACGATGTAACCGCCAGACTTCAGCTGCACCGTCGGATTGAACATGGAGCTCAGGTAGCTTTCGACCTGATAGCGCGCGAACAACGGCATTTGATCGGCATAGTGCTTCACGTTCTTGGCGTGGCTCGGCATGATCATCTTCATGAAGTCCTTGGCCACACGGTAGCCCGCTTCACCTTCAACGAAGACCTCGTCGATATCGCGATTATAGAGATCGCGGATCGACCGCTTGATCAGGTTGCCTTCTTCATAGATCTGCGCAGGTGCAATGGACTTGAGTGTCAGTTCGCGGATTTGCTCCCACATGCGTTGCAGGTATTCATAGTCGCGCTTGATCTCGGTCTTGGTGCGCTTGGCGCCCGCCGTCCGGATGATCAGACCTGCGCCTTGCGGCACGTCAATCTCGGTCGCGATCTCTTTCAGTTTCTTGCGGTCGGCGGCGTTC
>CAZMKY010000217.1:0-1946 GCA_964566835.1 uncultured Rhodobacterales bacterium | reverse complement strand
AATGGATCGTTCCGCACAAGTTGACGATCACAAAGGGCACTGGGGATGCTCGTTTCCGCGTGGCGATGCGTCATTTGCAAGCCAGCAAAGGCAGGGGGACCTGCACGCGAAAGTAGCAAGTTGAGCTGAGTGCATTAATCGTCTGATTTAGAATAATATTTTTGGTAAGTCTCTATGAAGAATTCTTTCTTGGCAAAGGCGGTTGCGTCTTCGCTTCTGGTTATCATTTCTACCACAGGCGCGGTTGCGCAAACCTACGATTGCGCCCTGGACGGTAAAGGAAAACACAGAAAACTTGTGCCGGATCAGATCCGGTTGGTGGTCGAAACCTTTGGCGCAACGGTTCGTGACGAGCGGATGATGCTGACATCTCAGGTGGTTGTCGCAGCCCAGATCGCCCGCGACACGAGTTCGGTCCTCAGCCTGACTTGGAGAGGGGCACCGGTCTCCTACGGTCCGCCGCAACTCAATCAGCCAGACCTTCGTTTGTCCTTCAAGAAGTCAAACGGCGTAGGGCGACTGACATCCCCAACGCAGAACGGCGGTTCTATTTCGGCCAACGTTGTCTGCGCGCGCGTCAAATAGGAGGACGAAATGCCAATTAGGAAGTCTTGGCTGCCTCGCAGCAAAGTGGTTGTTCTTGCAGGTCTGTTGTGTCTTCCGACCGTGGCCTCGGCAGAGACCTTCGTGTGTGCCCTGAAACCCATCGGGAACAAGTACGCTGACTTTGTTCCAACTGCGCTTGAGGTCAGCGTTCAAGCAGACAAGGGCATTGCCAGCGTTCGTCACAGCGGATCTTACCTTGGTGAGCAGGATAGGATCTTTGCCAAGATACTGGCCAATTCCCAATCGCGGCTGTCTGTGGTTTGGAACGCGTTACAGAAGCATTCATATTCGGGCCAGATGAACTCTGCCCACAAGATCAGTCTTGATAAGGTTGGTGGCGAAGCGCGCTTCAGCGTCGATTTGAAATTTCGCGGCACGGGAAAGGCAAGAGGCACTTGCAAGTTGAAAGGCTGATTTGTGGTGCGCCTTGATTGTATCGGATTGCATCACAGGTTAAGGGCATCTTGATTGCCAACCCAAAGACAGAGGGCCCTGATATGGCTTTTGACCTTCCCGATCTTCCTTATGCACACGACGCGCTTGCCTCCAAAGGCATGAGCGCTGAAACGCTCGAGTACCACCACGACAAGCACCACAATGCTTACGCCACCAAGCTGACCGAACTCGTTTCGGGCTCTGAGTGGGAGGGCAAGTCGGTCGAAGAGATCATCAAAGGCTCCTACGACGCGAACGCGGTCGCTCAATCGGGCCTGTTCGACAACGCGTCGCAGTATTGGAACCACAACCAGTTCTGGGAGATGATGGGCCCGGGCGACAGCGCAATGCCGGGTGAACTGGAAACAGCGCTGACCGAAGCCTTTGGTTCGGTCGACGGCTTCAAGGATCAGTTCAAGGCCGCTGGCGCAGGCCAGTTCGGTGCCGGCTGGGCGTGGCTGGTGAAGGACACGGACGGTTCGCTCAAAGTGACCAAGACGCCGAACGGCGTGAACCCGGTCTGCTTTGGCCAAACCGCGCTTCTGGGCTGCGATGTGTGGGAGCATGCCTACTACATCGACCACCGCAACGCACGCCCGGCCTATCTGTCGAACTTCCTCGACAACCTTGTGAACTGGGAAAACGTCGCAAGCCGGATGTAAAGCTGACTGCGTTGACTGACGAATGCGGCGTCCCAATCGGGGCGCCGTTTTTCGTCACTCGCCATGTCCTTCGGCGAAGGATGCCAATGTCCCCGCCGTGTCTTCAACACTGTCGGCGACGGTGATGAAGCCTCTGAGCGAGGCATCGGCGAAGCCTTGGGCCACGATATGGTCAATCAGTCCGATCAGCGGGTCCCAGTATCCGTTGGCGTTCAGCAAAATGATGGGCTTGTCGTGCAGGCC
>CAZMKY010000216.1:0-10595 GCA_964566835.1 uncultured Rhodobacterales bacterium | reverse complement strand
CGATCGCGACGAGCACGAAGCTGATATCGACCGCCCAGGCGAGGAAACTTTCCGGTGTCATGGCAGGAACACCTCTCTGACCCGGCGCTCCATCCCGTTTTTGAGATCCGCGACGATGGCTTC
This sequence comes from uncultured Rhodobacterales bacterium, assembly GCA_964566835.1. Lineage (GTDB taxonomy): Bacteria > Pseudomonadota > Alphaproteobacteria > Rhodobacterales > Rhodobacteraceae > CAZMKY01. The sequence continues at coordinate 10,472 of CAZMKY010000216.1, read as the reverse complement.
AGGGTCCTCGGCAAACATCGCATGTACGATAAGCGTCTTGCGGTCGGGTGTGACATCCAGGCTCAAGGTGCCCGGCGTGAGTGAGATCAGGTTGGTCACAAGCAGGATCTCAATGTCGCGTTCCACATCGAGTGGCATCTCGATCAAGGCGGGTCGCGCCAGATCCTGCGGCGTGATCACGTCCCATGCGACTTTCAAGGACGAAATCAGAAGTTCCCACAGGAAATAGAAGAACAGATCGATGATCGCGAAGGCGCGGCGGAAATAGCGCGGACGTTCCGAAAACAGCGGGCGGGCCACCCAAAGCGCGGCAAAGCCCACGACGAAACCCGTCGCCAGCGACTGCAAGGACCAGCTGGCCCAGAGTGCGGCCCAGAGGATGGCCAACAGGATATTGACGGCAAACAGGCTCATGATCCGGCCTCCCCCAAAACAGCCGCGATATAGGCGTCCGGGTTCAAGAGCTGGGCGGCCGAACGCTCGGCCAATTGAACGAAGGGTTCCGGCATGAAGCCGATGACGCAGGTCAGCATGGCCAGCCCAGCAATAGGCCAGAGCATATTCAGACGGACGGCGCGCGGCAGCAGTTCAAGTTTCGGCTCAACCTTCTCGGGGTGCGGTTCCCAAAAGGCTTTGGCCCAGATCTTGGTCATAGAATAGATGGTCAGGGCTCCGACCGCCAATGCCGCGAAAGCTGCCCAGCCCAAGCCGTCTTCAATGGCCGCGCGCACCACGAACAGTTTGGCCCAGAAGCCCGAAAGCGGCGGGAAGCCTGCCAGCGAGAAGGCCGGGATAAAGAACAAAAAGGCCAGAAGCGGCGCGTGGGCGTAGAGCCCGCCAATTTTTGACAGGTTGTTCGACCCCGCGAGCTTCTCTGCGACGCCTGCGACCAGAAACAGGTTTGCTTTCACGATGATATGGTGGACGAGGTAGAACACCGCGCCCACTAGCGCCAGCGGCGTGAAAATCGCGAGTCCCAAAATCATGTAGCCGATCTGGCTGACGATATGGAACGACAGGATCTTTCTAAAATCGTTCTGCGCAGCAGCGCCAAGAACGCCCACGACCATTGTGAAACACGCCACCCAGAGAAGGATTGTGTGAGTCCATCCGATGTCGTGGATGAAGATCAATGAGAACATGCGCATCAAGGCATAGACGCCGACTTTCGTCAGCAAACCGGCAAAAACGGCAGAGGTGGCAAAGGACGGCGTGTGATAGGCGGCCGGCAACCAGAAGAACAACGGAAAGACGGCCGCCTTGATACCGAAGGCCACCATGAAAAGCATTGCGACAACTGTCACCATGCCCTGGTTTTCCAAGCCCGCAACCGTCACGGCGAGGTCCGCCATATTAAGCGTGCCGGTCATCGCATAGAGCGTGCCGATGGCCGTCAGGAACAGAATGGTCGAGACGAGGTTCAGCGCCACGTACTTCACGCCACCATCGATCTGTGCCTTGTCGCCCCCCATCACCAGAAGTCCGAAGGACGAAATCAGCATAACCTCGAACCAGACATAGAGGTTGAACAGATCTCCGGTCAGAAACGCGCCCGCGACACCGCCGATCAGGATGTGGAACAGGGCATGCCAGCCAAGCGTCTCGATCCGTTCATCCAATTCACCGCAGGCATAGACCGCGACGGCCAAGGCGATGATCGCGGTGATCACGACCATCGCAGCGGACAGCAGGTCTGCCACCAGCGTGATCCCAAACGGCGCGGGCCAATTGCCCATCTCGCCCACGACGATGCCTTCGCGCACGGTCACGATCATCAGGACGATCGACGCCGCCAACATGGCAGCGGCGCCAAGCACGGACACGATCCGTCCTGCCCCGCGTGTCTTCAGAAGGAACGCAAGCGTCGCTGTTCCGAAAGGGATCAGCAGGGGTAGTGCGAGATACCAGCTCATTCCTTGCCCGCCTCCGGCTCAGCCACGCGCATCTGATCCGTGTCGAGCGTCCCCATCGCGCCATGGGCGCGGAACGCCAGAACCAGCGCGAAGGCGTAAAGACCAAAGCCAATCACAATGGCCGTCAGAACAAGCGCCTGCGGCAGAGCATTGGCCACCACGCCGTCTGGCAGATAGGCACCATCCTCAATCAGCGGGGGGCGACCCGTCAGAAGGCGACCGGCGGTGAAGATGGTCAGGTTCGCGGCGTTTGAGATCAGGATCAGGCCGAATAGAAACCGCATCAGATCCTTGGCCAGCATCAGATAGATCGCCGCAGCGACCATCACACCAACAAGAAGGGAATAGACAAGTTCCAACTCAGACCGCCTCTTCCAATGCGAAAACCAACGTCAGGATTGCTCCCATCACCACCAGGTAAACGCCGATATCGAAAATCAGGACGGACGAAAGGGGCAGCCCCTTGCCGCCGTCTTCGGCAAAGAGGAACAGCCACTGACCGGTGAAGGGCGCATCGCCAAAGAGGATCGAAAACAGCCCCGAAACCAGCGCGATCCCAAGGCCCGCGAAAGCGATCCGTTCCGGTGGGACACGCAGCGCCTGTCGGGCCTCGGCCGTTCCGCATGAAATCGCATAGACCACGAAGCCAACCGCAGCGATCAGGCCACCGATGAAGCCTCCACCCGGAAGATTGTGCCCGCGCAGCAGCATGAACACTGAAAACACAAGCAGGATGCCGACCAGCAAACGTGCACCGACGTGAAGAATGATGGAGTTCATCAGAGATCCTCCTGACGCTTGCGGCTGGCGGTCCGCAAAATGCCCCAAGCCGCAATGGCCGCCACGGCGACAACCGCAACTTCGCCGAAGGTATCCAGGGCACGGAAATCGACGAGGATGACGTTCACGATGTTCTTGCCATGCGCATCCGGGACCGAGACCTTCTCGAAGTAGTCGGCAATGCGACGGTCAATCGGACCTGCAGTCACCGTGGCCACGATGGCTGCTGTCACGGCACCAATGGCAGTGGCGAAAATGGCGTCCTTCTTGCGGTTCGGGAAACCATCCCTTGCCTTAAGACGCGGCAACTTCAACGCAGCGACGGCAAAGAGGACGACGATCAGCGTCTCGACCAGAAGCTGCGTGATGGCCACGTCCGGTGCGCCATAGATGATGAAGACCAAGGCAACGCCGATCCCGACAGCGCCGAGGCCGGCGATCGCTGTGATGCGGCTGTTGGTGATGGTTGTCAGCGCCGTGCCTGCGACGATCAGCAGGACAACGACCCAGTGTTTCGGCTGAAAATCAGGCCAATCGCTTGGAACCTCGACACCACCTTTCAGCACCATGGTGCCCGCCACCGCGATCAAAAGAACGGAGAACGTCATGTAAAGGTAGTGGCGCAAGATACCGGTTTGAATTCTGGCCGTTTGCCAGTCAGCCAAGGCTTTGACCCCGTCCATGAAACGATCCCAGCCGCGGTCGAAAGACGGCAGGCGTTCGCCAGCAGATTGCAAACCTTTGCGCAGACGCTGATGCAGAAGGTAAAGCACCAGACCCCCACCAATCGTTGCGCCGGACAGCGCAACTGCAGCGTTGAAACCACCCCACAGGTAGAGCTCCGCTGGCTTGGCTTCAGCGCCAAGAACGCTGGCCACGGTCGGATGGATCAAGGTGCTTTCCAACCAGCCGGGGAATAAACCAAAGCCAAGGCCAATGACGGCAAGAACCAACGGGCCGGCCAGCATCCGCCAAGGTCCTTCGTCTGGGTCCATCGGCGTCGCGTGTGTCCCGACCCAGAATGGGCGGAATGCGACGACTCCGGCGGCTGCGAACATCAGAGCATTTGCCAGAAGCGACGCTGCAACGATGAAGAGAGACAGGGTCTCGGCGTCCCATGCTGCTTTGTAGGCGACCTCTTTCGCGATGAATCCAATGAATGGAGGCAGACCGGCCATCGACAATGCCGCAAGGCCTGCCGCAATCGCCGTCAACGGCATGAACTTCACCAATCCGCCCAAGCGGTCGACCTCTCGCGTGCCGGTCTCGTGGTCCACGATCCCGGCCACAAGAAACAGCGGCGCCTTGTAAAGCGAATGGACGACCAGAAAGGTCATCGCGCCGGTGATCGCATATGGGTTGGACGACCCAAGTCCCATGGTCAGCGTGCCGAGCGCCATCAACGTCGTATAGGCCAGAACCTGCTTCATGTCGGTCTGCTTGAGCGCAAGGAAGCTTGCAAAGACGGCAGTCACGCCACCGAAGATCGTGAGCGTCCACAGCCAGACTTCGGTGCCGCCAAGAACGGGATGCATGCGCGCCATCAGGTAGATGCCCGCTTTCACCATGGTCGCAGAGTGCAGGTAGGATGATACAGGTGTCGGCGCGGCCATCGCATTCGGCAGCCAGAAGTGGAAGGGAACCTGCGCAGATTTCGTGAATGCGCCCAAGAGGAACAGCGCAAGGATCACCTCGTAGAGATCATGCGCTTTGATCACGTCAGCCTGCGCGATGACCCCGTCAATGTCGAACGTGCCGGCAACCGATCCCAACACAAGAACCCCGGCCAATAGCGCAAGGCCACCAGCTCCGGTCACCAATAGGCCCTGCAAGGCAGATCTTCTGGACGTCTCAGAACTGTGGGAGAACCCGATCAGCAAGTAGGACGTGATGCTGGTCAGTTCCCAAAAGACGAACAAGGCAATCAGGTTGTCCGCCAGAACCACACCCAGCATCGCCAGCATAAACAGCGACAAATAAAGGAAAAAACGAGAGTAGTGCTGATGCCCAGCCATATACTTGGTGGAGTACAGCATGACGAAGACACCGATGCCCGAGATCAACAATGCAAACGTCAGCGCAAGGCCGTCGATGCGCAGACCCAAGGTCACACCAAGGCTTGGCACCCAGTCATATACAATGCGCACGACCTCGCCATTTGCGACAGGCCCTGTCGCTGGCCAGACCAGAACGAAGATGACAGCCGCCAGAACAACGCCCACCCACCCCGGAGCGGATTGTGCGACGGAGGTATCGGAAGACCCTGAGGTGTCAGAAGACATAGCTGTCCGTAGTGCAAATCGTTCTCGCTGACATAGCGCGCCGCGACGTCACCTCAAGACATTACCCATGCGCATTTTGGCGCAGTTGTTCGAAAACCTGCGTCAGCCGCGAAAACCACCGGGCTCGCGTCAACCTCCGGCGTGCAGCGCCTTGAAAGTCAGCGTCGTCAAAGAGCGGTCGATGTTTGGAATGTCCAGCAGCCCGTCGTTGATGAAGACACCGATATCCTTGTCTTCGGGCACATAGATCTTGGCCAGCAGATCATAATCGCCAGACGTCGAATAAAGCTCGCTGACGATCTCTCGCAGATAGATCTCTTGCGCCACTTCATATGTTTTGCCGGGTCGACAGCGGATCTGAACGAATACACATTTCATGGCACGAAGTCCTCCTTGGCCGGCACCTTAGGCCGAAAGATCAGGTCAGGCCAGACGCCCGAAGTAAGCCTGCATTGGCGCAAGATGCAGCACCCCGTTCTGAGGCTCGCTGTCGAAACCGGACAGCTTCAGCGCCTCGCCCAAGTCGTCCGACGCAAATTCTACGTCGCTCTCGCCCAAGTTGAACGCACAGAGCACGGTGCTATCGCTGTCCATTCGTTTGAAGACCAGAAGGCCGTTCTCCTCGGCGGTCACAAAGGCAATGTCACCTTTGACAAGCGCGGATTGTTTGGCACGGAAATGCAGGAATGCGCGGTAGAACTCCAGAACGGAACCGCTTTGCCCGTCTTGCGTGTCAGCCGCCAAGGCGACGTGAGAAGACTTGACCGGAAGCCAAGGTTCACCGGTCGAAAATCCGGCATGCGCAGCCGATTTTGTCCACGGCATCGGCGTACGGCAACCGTCACGCCCTTTGTCTTCGGGCCAGAACGTGAGGCCAACCGGATCCGTCAATTCTTCATAGGCCAATTCAACCTGCGGCAGCCCCAACTCTTCCCCCTGATAAAGGCAGACAGACCCCTTCAGCGACAAAAGCAGCGCTGCGCTGACCTTGGCCAGCGCGTTATTGTCTTCAGCCTTGTCTTCCCAACGCGATGCATGACGCGGAACGTCGTGATTGGAAAACGCCCAACACGCCCAGCTTTGACCTTCGGAATGCGTCTCGAACTGCTCCAGCGCCTTCTTGAAGAAATCTGGCGTGAAACCCGGACCAAGAAGCTCGAACGAATAGGCCATGTTGAGACGCGCGTCGCGCGTATAGGCCGCCATCGTCTCCAAACCCCGATCACCATCGCCGATTTCACCGACCGTCGCGCGCGGTGGATCATAGCTGTCGAGGACCGAACGAACCTTTTGAAGAAACGCGAGGTTTTCTGGCTGCGATTTGTCGTTGTCGTGCTGCTGCCAGCCGTAAGTATTGCCCAAAGGCGCCTCTGGCGCGCGCGTCGTGCACGGCGGGTTGTCCGTCAGCTCGGCATTGTGGAAGTGATAGTTCACGCTGTCGAAGCGGAACCCGTCCACGCCCCGATCCAGCCAGAAACGCAGATTGTCCAAGTGCCACTTCTGAACTTCCGGGTTGTGGAAATTGAACTGCGGCTGCTCGGACAGGAAATTGTGCATGTAGTATTGGCGCCGCTTCGGCTCCCATGTCCAGGACGGGCCTCCGAAGACAGCCTGCCAGTTCGACGGCGGCGACCCATCGGGCTTTGGATCCGACCAGACAAACCAGTCGGCCTTGGCATTGTCCTTGGATGCACGGCTTTCGACGAAGAAGGGATGCTGGTCGGAACAATGGCTCAGCACCTGATCGATCATCACCTTCAGACCAAGCGCGTGGGCCTTCTCGATCACGGCATCGAAATCGGCGAGAGTGCCGAAGATCGGATCCACATCCCGGAAATCAGATATGTCATAGCCCATATCCGCCATCGGCGAGGTGAAGAACGGCGAGATCCAGATCGCGTCGACCCCAAGGGATGCGACATGGTCCAAACGATCCACGATTCCTTTCAGATCACCGACGCCATTGCCGGAACTGTCCTGAAAACTCCGCGGATAGATCTGGTAGATCACGGCGCCACGCCACCAATCGGGATCTGTCATCGCAATACCTCGCGCCTGAAATGTCTTGCCGCGTCTTAGCGGGTGTCATTGCCAAACGAAATGCCTTCGCCACGGTTCCCTTTAATCGATCGGGGTGGCCCCTTCCGCTGGCGCCAAACTGCCGCCCCATCTGGACCTAACGCAGGACAGTCCCTGTGACTAGCTTCCCCATAAGACGTCCGGGGTCGCCTTACCCGGCCCGTTGCGTTACGCCGGTCATAGCAAGAACAGAGGGACCCATGGGACAGCCAAAACTGGACCTCTCGCCGCCCGTCTCGGACGAGGTGCGCAAGACAACCTGCTACATGTGCGCCTGCCGTTGCGGCATCAACGTGCACATGAAAGAGGGCAAGGTCGCCTATATCGAAGGCAACCGTGACCACCCGGTGAACAAGGGCGTGCTTTGCGCCAAGGGTGCGTCGGGCATCATGCAGCATCTTTCGCCGGCACGTCTGCGCGCGCCGATGAAACGGACCGGCCCGCGCGGTTCTGGCGAATTCGAAGAAATCAGCTGGGACGAGGCTCTGACAATCGCGACAGACTGGCTGAAGCCGGTGCGCGATACAGATCCGACCCGACTGGCATTTTTCACAGGCCGCGACCAGTCGCAGTCTTTCACAAGCTACTTCGCGCAAGCCTACGGCACTCCGAACTATGCGGCTCATGGCGGCTTCTGCTCGGTCAACATGGCGGCGGCAGGCATCTACACGATGGGCGGCGCTTTCTGGGAATTCGGTCAGCCAGACTGGGAACGCACAAAGCTCTTCATGATCTTCGGTGTGGCCGAAGACCACGACAGCAACCCGATCAAGATGGGCCTCGGCCGCCTTAAAGAACGGGGCGCAAAAGTATTTGGCGTGAACCCCGTCCGAACCGGCTACAACGCCGTGTCGGACGAATGGGTTGGAATCACGCCCGGCACCGATGGCCTGTTCATCCTGAGTCTTGTCCACTGCCTGATGAAGGCAGGTCGGATCGACCTCGACTACCTCGCGCAATTCACCGATGCCCCCTGCCTCGTCAATGCGGACGAAAGCTCGGACGAGCATGGCCTGATCCTGCGCGACGCAGCAGGCAAGCAGTTGGTCCGTGACCGTGTAAGCGGTGAACTCGTCGCCTTTGACCAAAAGGGCGTCAAGCCGGACCTCGCTGCCCAAGTTGAGCTGAACGGCCATACCCACAAGACCGTCCTTCAGCATATGGCCGACCTCTATCTGTCGGATGAATATGCGCCGGAAAACGTTGCAGATCGCGTCGGCCTGCCGGCCAAGCGTATCCGCACCATTGCCGCAGAACTCGCCCGCGTCGCCTTTGACGAGGCCTTTGAGCTGGACCGCGAATGGACGGACTTCCGTGGCGAAACACACAAGACAATGGTCGGGCGCCCGGTCAGCTTCCACGCGATGCGCGGGATCTCCGCCCACTCCAACGGATTTCAGACCTGCCGTGCGCTTCACACGCTGCAGATCATCCTCGGTTCAGTCGAGGTTCCGGGTGGCTTCCGCTTCAAGCCGCCCTATCCGAAGCCTGCCACCGCGCATCCGAGGCCGCATGCTGGTGCAAAGGCCGGTCAACCACTCGACGGTCCGCATCTTGGCTTCGTGCATGGCCCTGACGATCTGCTGATCAACGAGGACAACACCGCCAAGCGCATCGACAAGGCGTTCTCTTGGGACAACCCAATGAGCGCACATGGCTTGATGCATATGCTGATTTCCAACGCGCATGCGGGCGATCCGTACAAGATCGACACCATGATGCTCTACATGGCGAACATGGCGTGGAACTCGTCCATGAACACGTCCGCCGTGATGAAGATGCTGACGGACAAGGGTGAAGACGGCGAATACGTGATCCCGCGCATCATCTATTCCGATGCCTATTCGTCCGAAATGGTCGCTTATGCGGACCTGATCCTTCCCGACACAACATATCTGGAACGTCACGACTGTATCTCGCTTCTGGATCGCCCGATCTCAGAGCCGACTGGCGCGGCGGACGCGATCCGTTGGCCCGTGGTCGAGCCCGACCGCGATGTGCGGGGTTTTCAGTCTGTCCTATGCGAATTGGCCGCGCGCCTCGATCTTCCCGGCTGGGTGAACGAGGACGGCAGCCAGAAATACGCCGACTACGCCGACTACATCGTCAACCACCAACGCAAACCCGGTATCGGCCCGTTGGCCGGGTGGCGTGGCGATGGCACCGAGCATGGCCGCGGCGCGCCCAACACGGACCAGATCGAGCGCTACAAATCCGAAGGCGCCTTCTGGGTCGGTCACATCGACGAAGATGCCGAATTCTACAAGCCGTGGAACATGGCCTATCAGGATTGGGCCGTGTCCATTGGGCTCTATGATGCGCCGGCACCCTATCTCTTCACGATGTATTGTGAGCCGCTGCGCAAGTTCCAACTTGCAGCCGAGGGCAAACACCGCCTGAGCCCGCCCGACCATCTGAAAGACCGCTACGCTGAGACTATGACGCCCCTGCCGACTTGGTACGCGCCGTTCTCCGAAGCCGACGACAGCTTCACGGTGCACGCCCTGACTCAGCGTCCGGCCGCCATGTACCATTCCTGGGGCAGCCAGAACGCATGGCTTCGTCAGATCCACGGGATGAACCCCCTCTATGTGCCGACCAAGATCTGGGACGCGAACGGGTTTGAAGATGGCGACTGGGCGCGCGTGACGTCTCCACATGGGGAAATCATCGTGCCGGTCGCGCATATGGCGGCGTTGAATGAGAACACCGTCTGGACTTGGAATGCCATCGGCAAGCGCAAGGGCGCCTGGGCGCTGGACCCTGATGCGCCGGAAGCGACCAAGGGCTTCCTTCTGAACCACATCATCCACGAGTTGTTGCCCCCAAAGGGCGACGGACTGCGCTGGGCCAATTCGGATCCGATCACCGGCCAGGCCGCTTGGTTCGATCTGAAAGTGAAGGTCGAAAAGACGGCCGCACCCGCAGAGGCGCACCCAGCGCATCCAGCGCAGAAAAGCCCCGTCGGCCAAGGCCCGGACACCGTGACCCGAAAGACAGGCGCATGAGCAGTGTCATTACATTGCCGCTTTCCCGCATAGACTGGCTGGAAGCCGAGACAGGAAAAAGCCATGAGCAAACAGGACCCGGAAACAAATTTTCGCGGCGACTACGAGGGCCAGGGTGTCTGGGCCCATTGCGACGACTGCGGGTCGATCCACGAAATCGAGCAATCCGAGGACTATCGCAATCTGATCGTGGACCTCTGCCGCGACATGCAAGAGCCGATGCAGAAACTTTACGACGAGTTCGAGTATCTGAAGGGTGGCAGCTGGAACGTAGATCGCGATCGGGGGCTGTTTCGCCTGACCACGCTAGACGGTCGGGTCTCTGTCGCGCCCTATGGCGTGGTCGCGTCGTGGAATCTCACGACGCACAGTTGGGCCTGGGCCTGGGCGCTGTCGGACGGAATGGTGCA
>CAZMKY010000215.1:0-1823 GCA_964566835.1 uncultured Rhodobacterales bacterium | reverse complement strand
ATGGATGATTTCACCATTCCATTTGGCAAAGCTAAGATTGAGCGCTCCGGTCATGATGTGACCATAGTGTCTTTTGGCATTGGCATGACTTACGCCTTGGAAGCTGCTGAAAAGCTTGCAGAAGAAGGTATCAACGCCGAAGTGATCAACTTGCGATCCTTGCGCCCAATGGACACAGCGACGATCCTTGCATCTGTGCAAAAGACCAACCGCTGCGTCACGGTGGAAGAAGGCTGGCCACAAGGATCCGTCGGCAATTACATTAGCAGTGTGATCATGCAGAAAGCGTTCGATTACCTCGATGCCCCTGTCATCAACTGCACCGGTAAGGATGTGCCGATGCCTTACGCAGCCAACCTTGAGAAACTGGCACTTGTTACGACGGACGATGTCATCGCCGTCGTCAAGCAAGTGACCTATCGATAAGGGAGGATCAAACAATGGCTATTGAAATCCTCATGCCTGCCCTTTCTCCGACAATGGAAGAAGGGACGCTGGCCAAGTGGCTAGTGAAGGAAGGCGACGAAGTGCAATCTGGCGACATCATCGCCGAAATCGAAACCGACAAAGCCACGATGGAGTTCGAAGCGGTCGACGAAGGTATCATGGGGCCGATCAAAGTGGCCGAAGGCACCGAAGGGGTCAAGGTCAACACAGTCATCGCTGTATTGCTGGAAGAGGGCGAAAGCGCCGATGATGTCAGCTCCCCCGCTGCCGCCTCCACCGCAACAACCGAAGCACCTGCGCCTGCCGCAGCACCAGCCTCTCTGGTCGCTCCACCCGCTGCCCCTGCCCCGCAAGCTACCGATGGCAGTCGCATCTTTGCATCTCCACTTGCACGTCGGATCGCCGCTGACAAAGGTCTCGATTTGAGCAGCATCCAAGGCTCCGGCCCGCGTGGCCGCATTATTAAGGCCGACGTGGAAAGTGCTCAGCCCGGCGCGACTCCTGCTTCCAACGCCAGCGCGACGCCGACAATTACACCAGCGGCAATGCCACAAAGCGCGGATGCAGCCAGCGTCGCACGAATGTACGAAGGCCGAGAGTACGCGGAGATGCCGCTTGACGGGATGCGCAAGACCATTGCCGCCCGCCTGACCGAAGCCAAACAGACCATCCCGCATTTCTACCTGCGCCGGGACATCCACCTCGATGCGCTTCTGAAATTCCGAGCGGAGATCAACGCGCAGCTTGAGGCGCGCGGCGTCAAGCTCAGCGTCAACGACTTCATCATCAAGGCCTGTGCCCTTGCCCTGCAGCAGGTGCCAGCCGCCAACGCCGTCTGGGCGGGTGACCGGATCCTGCAATTGAAGCCATCGGATGTCGCCGTCGCCGTGGCGATTGAAGGTGGGCTCTTCACCCCGGTCCTGCAGGACGCCGAAACGAAATCCCTGTCGACGCTCTCTGCCGAGATGAAGGACCTTGCCACCCGTGCCCGCGACCGCAAGCTCGCCCCGCACGAATACCTGGGGGGGAGCTTTGCGATCTCGAACCTTGGCATGTTCGGCATCGACAATTTCGACGCGGTCATCAACCCGCCGCACGGCGCGATCCTCGCCGTCGGAGCGGGTGTGAAGAAACCGATTGTCGGCGGAGATGGCGAATTGACATCAGCCACCGTGATGAGCGTGACTCTGTCGGTCGATCACCGGGTGATCGATGGCGCGCTTGGTGCGGAACTCTTGCAGTCGATCAAGGACAACCTCGAAAATCCGCTCGGAATGCTGGCCTGAGCGGGCTTCAATGCTCTGCAAATACTCCCGCCGGAGGCATCGCGGACCAACCGGTCCGCGAACCGTTCACTCCGCCGCCATCTGAGCCCC
>CAZMKY010000214.1:0-14547 GCA_964566835.1 uncultured Rhodobacterales bacterium | reverse complement strand
TGTCTTTGATGATGCCTATATCTCGCTCCGCTATGCGATAATGCTGGCTGACACGGGCGAATTGGTCTGGAACCCCGGAGAGCGTGTCGAAGGCATCACCAATTTCCTTTACGTCCTGATCCTTGCCCAGATCCTGAAATTTGGTGTCGATCCGGAACTGGCGGCGCGCGGCGTGTCTGCGCTGGGCGCGCTCATGCTGCTCTTTGGCACCCGGCGGACGGTCGCAATCCTTCTGCCCGGCCCCGCATGGCGGGACGCTCGCGCGATGGTTCCGCTGCTGACCCTGGGAACGGTGGCCCTGGCCCAATGGGTTCTCGGCGCCATGGAAGCGCCTTTGGTTGCCGGCTTCATCGCGATGGCGATATGGGCGCTTTTGCCGATTGGAACAGAGGATGGTGCGTCGGCCGGCAGACTTTGTCTCGGCGGGCTGTTCTTCGGCGCCGCCTACCTGACCCGCATGGATGCCGCCCTGCCCCTCGCGGTTCTGCTGGGCTGTCTTGTCTTGTTTGGGGACGGACGTTTCCTGCGGCGCGTCAGTGACGCCTTTGCTGTCAGCCTCTTGGTCGCGGCAATCATCGCCGCGCATCTCTATTGGCGCGAAAGCTACTACGGAGATTTCTTCCCAAATACCTACTACGCCAAGGTGGGCGTGCCCCTCGATCACCGGATTGAGTGGGGGGCGGGCTACCTGATCCAGTCACTGACCGAAGCGCCGATTTTCCTGTTGGCGGTTCTTCTTGGAACACTGGCGCTCTTCAGTGCTGACGGCGCGCGCCGGCGCTGGCTGCTGGTCTTCCTGCTGCCCGTGCTGGCCCAGATGGCCTATGCCGTCTGGAGTGGCGGAGATCACTTGCCCGTTGGACGGTTTCTGATCGCTGCCTTCGCTCCGGCCGCGCTGGTTTTGGCGATCGGATATTCCGCCATGCGTGGCCCGATGAAGACCGCAGTTCTTGTTCTGGCGATCGTGGCGGGCGGATGGGCGGCCAAAACCGTGCCGATCCCGCAGCACGGCGGGGCCGAAGCTGGGCTTATTGTCGGTCAGTACATTGCCACCACGATCCCGGAAGATCAGGTGATTGCGGTCAATACAGCCGGCGCCATTCCCTACAGCGCGACGGGGCATCGCTTTATCGACATGCTGGGCTTGAACGATGCGCATATTGCGCGGGTGGAAAACGTACCCCTGCTGACGGCCTACCAAAAGCGCCCAGGGCACGGCAAAGGCGACGGTGAATATGTTCTGCATCGCGCGCCGGACGTTATCATTGCCGGATACGCCGACGGCCTGCCCATCGAAGAAAGCCCGTTCCTGGGCGATATGCAGCTTGCCGCTTCGGCCGACTTTGCCGCGTGCTATGTCCTGAAGAACGAGAGTATTCAGGCCCCCAACAATAGCTGGATGCAGGCCACGGGTCGCGGTCCCACGCTTGTGTTCCGGTACTACCAACGCACGTGCTAGAACAAAAAACCCCGCGGAGACCGCGGGGTTTTGGAACTTGGTGAGAGTTTCTGATCTTACGCCGCGCGGCTGACCAGAACGTCGTCGACTTCTTTTTGTGCTGTCACTTCGTCCTCGCCGGAAACAGCAGCGACTTCGCGCGTCAGACGCTCCAAAGCGGCTTCGTAAAGCTGACGCTCCGAATAGCTTTGTTCGCGCTGATCGTCAGCACGGTGGAGGTCACGCACGACCTCGGCAATGGCGATCAGATCGCCCGAATTGATCTTCTGCTCGTATTCCTGCGCACGACGCGACCACATGGCCTTTTTGACCTTGGCCTTGCCCTTGAGCGTGGTCATGGCCTTGGACACCACATCGGGCGACGACAAGGTTCTCATGCCAACATCGGCCGCTTTGTTGGTCGGCACGCGCAGCGTCATCTTGTCCTTTTCAAACGAGATCACGAAAAGCTCCAGCGTGAGGCCGGCGATTTCCTGTTCTTCGATCGAAATGATCTGGCCCACACCGTGAGCGGGATAAACGACATAGTCGTTCGGACGGAATTCCATCTTCTTCGTTTTGGTCATGTACGACACATTCCTTCAGCAGCCCCAAGCACTTACGCGACAAAAAAGCAGGACGGGAACACACACATCTTCCCGGCACCTTGCTTGCAGGTCGCAACTGACATCTCTTCGGCAGGACCGTCGACATATCAGATCGCTATGTAACAGAGCCTAATATAACACAAAATTGCCCGCGTTCAAAGTGACATGCCGAAAACGACATTTAATGCCGCCCTGTCCAGCCGTCATTTGGGGTGCGGTTTAGCCGCCTTCGCCAGCAGCTTCCGAAAACAGATCCATCTTGCCGGACTTGCCGTCCATGTCGTCGGCATTGGGCATCGGATCTTTCTTGGTGATGATCACCGGCCACTCTTCCGAATACTTCCGGTTGAACTCGACCCACTTGTCCATGTCGGGTTCCGTATCCGGGCGGATCGCGTCAGCCGGGCATTCAGGTTCACACACACCACAGTCGATGCATTCGTCAGGATGGATCACCAGCATGTTCTCACCCTCGTAGAAGCAATCAACGGGGCAGACTTCGACACAGTCCGTGTATTTGCAAGCAATGCAGTTGTCGGTAACGACGTAGGTCATTTGGCATCTCGGATTTTAAGTTGAAATGCAGGTATCGCAGCCGACGGCCTCATTCAAGCGGTCCATCGGGGAATTGACGTTTGTTAAGGGCAGCGTCCCTACGATCCTTCTTGGAGGGCCGTCCTTTTCCCTCAAATCGTGGATTGGCCGGGACGTGTTCCTCTTCCGGCGTCAGGTCAGTATAGAGCGCCTGCGCCTCTGGCGCCGGGCCGCGCCTTTTGGCCAGCGCCTCAACGGTCACGACCCGAATCCGCTTGGCCTGTGGAAAGGTCAACGTTTGCCCGGCGCGGACACCAAAAGACGGCTTTGACACACGCACGCCATCGACCCTGAGATGACCGGCCTGCACAAGCTTGGTGGCCAGACCGCGCGTTTTGAAAAAACGCGCATGCCAAAGCCATTGATCGACCCGTTGGCTGCCCTCTTGATCGGTCAGTTGCCTTTGTCCTTCAGCCCCATCAAGGCGGCTGCAAACGGATTGTCCGGATCAATCGCCTTTTCCTTGCGAGGCGGCCGTGCCTCGAAATTCCGGGCCTTGCCGGCCCCGCCGGGTCCGCCTTTGCCTTTGGGCTTGCCGCCTTTGCCTTGACCGCGTGGTTTGCCACCGCCCTTGCGGTCGCCGCGCGGCTGACGGTCGCCGCCACCGCGGTTGCGGTTCCCGGCCCAAGTGAAGGTGTAAAAGACTTCGGCTTCTGGCGCTTCCGGCTCGGCTGGCGCGTCTGCCTCTGCCGGCGTGGCCTCCGCAGCATCGCCCTCGGCGGCCGGTGCGGCGTCGTCTGCAGGTGCTTCGGCCTCTGGCTTGACCTTCTCGCGCTCGCCACGCTCGGCCTTGTAGCCGAGACCCTCCATGAGGTTGGCGAACTGCTCCAACGTCATACCGGTGATCGACAACATATCGGCTTTGGCCTCGAAGCCGCCGCGGCTGTCTTCGGTGCGCAGCATGTCGGCCAAACGTTCCAGCATGTCGATCCGGATGGCGCGTTCCCCCGCAGCGCGGTAGCCCGACATCAGGTGATAATTCTGGGGGGTCCCGGCTTGCGCAGGAACGGTGACCAAGCCCGGCGGCGGGCTTTCAGGAAACTCGTCAAGCCCTTCAAAGAGCGACCATAGCACGAGGCGCAGCCGCGTTGGCGCCGGCTTCAACAGCGCTGGCATGAAGATCGTGAACTGGCCAAAGCGAATGCCGTGCTTGCGGAGCGCGCCGCGCGCATCCTGATCCAGCTCTTTCACCTCGCCAGCGACCTGATCACGCGCGATGACGCCAAGGGCCTCTACCATGCGGAACCCAAAACCGCGGGCCAGCCCGGATAGTTCTTCGTCGCGTTGGATGGCCACAAGGGGTTCAAACAAGGCTGCCACACGACGGTCGATGAAGTGCTGGAGCCGCCGCTGCACTTTCTCGGCGACTTCAGGGCCTGCCTCGTCGTCGACGAAGGCGCGCACTTCGGGCTTCATCGCCTCGGACCCTTTGACCAGCTTGCCGACCGCATGCTCGCCCCACATCAGGCCACCTTGGTCGGTGAAGTCCATCTCGGTGTCGGGCGCGTTGTAGAAGCGATCCGCACGCAGGTGGAATTCAGGCTTCAGCGCCGCTATGGCCGCCGCGCGAACGGTCTTGGCTTCCTCACCGGTCGCAGACGCATCCTGCGAAAAACGAAAGCCCTCAAGACGTCCAAGAACCTGACCCTCTACGGTCACTTCACCTTTATCGTTCACCTCGGCCACAAGGCTCTCCTTCTGTTTCAACCGGCGCAGCAGCACTGATGTGCGCCGGTCGACAAATCTTTGGGTCAAAGCGCTGTGCAGTGCGTCTGACAGGCGGTCTTCTACAGCGCGCGTCGCCTCGCGCCAATCGCTTTCCGCGCGGGTCCAGCCAGAACGCTGCGCGACGTAGGTCCATGTGCGGATATATGCCAGTCTTTTGGACAAAGTGTCGATGTCGCCGTCGGTACGATCAATCCGCTTTACCTGGCGTGCGAACCAGTCATCTGGCACGCGCCCATGTTCGTGCAGAAAACCGAAGATCCGTTCCAGCAAACTGGCGTGCTCCTGATGGCTGATCCCGCGGAAATCCGGCACCCGGCACACATCCCAGAGAAGTTTGACCGAAGCCGGGTCGGAGGCACGCGCACGCACTTCCGCCACATCAATCAACGCTTTCAGTGCAACCTGGTCATCGGCCTCCCGCGCGCGCATCAGAAGCGGATTGTCGGACCCCTCTTCCAGCGACGCCGTCAAGTGATCGACACTGGCAAAATTCAGGGCCGAGTTCCGCCATTGCAGCTTTCGGACCGGTGTAAAGCTGTGTGACGTGATGGCTTGGACCACATGATCTTCAAGCTTTGGCGCCTCACCAGTGACGCCGAAAGTGCCGGATGTCCGATATCGGCCTGCGCGACCTGCGATTTGCGCCAACTCATTCGGCGCCAGATCGCGCATGCGGCGTCCGTCGAACTTCCGAAGGCCCGAGAACGCAACATGGGTGATATCGAGGTTCAGCCCCATACCGATGGCGTCGGTCGCAACAAGGTAGTCGACCTCGCCAGACTGATACATCTCAACCTGCGCATTTCGCGTGCGTGGGCTGAGCGCGCCCATGACTACAGCAGCACCGCCCTTCTGACGCCGCAAGAGCTCGGCAATGGCATAAACGTTGTCGACCGAAAAACCGACGATTGCTGCGCGCGGCGTCATTCGGCTGATTTTTTTCGATCCTGTATAGGTCAAATCACTGAAGCGTTCGCGGCGGAGGAACTGAACCCCCGGCACCAGCGCTGCAATGGTCGGACGCATGGTGTCGGATCCCATGAAAAGCGTCTCGTGCCGCCCGCGGGATCTGAGAAGGCGATCCGTGAACACATGCCCACGCTCGGGGTCCGCACAAAGCTGGATTTCGTCGATGGCAACGAAGTCGCAGCCCATGCCCTCGGGCATGGCTTCCACGGTGCAGACCCAATACTGCGTCCGGTCGGGAACGATGCGTTCTTCGCCCGTCACCAGCGCCACGACCGAAGGGCCGCGCACGGCGACAATCCTGTCATAGACCTCGCGCGCAAGAAGCCGCAGTGGCAAGCCAATGACGCCAGACGGATAGGCGAGCATCCGCTCTATCGCGTAATGCGTCTTGCCTGTATTGGTGGGACCAAGGACTGCTGCGATCCGGCTCATTGGGCCTGACATTGATGTGACCGTTTACTCTGTGCCAGCGGACTAAACAGGAACCCGGGACGACCTACAAGGGCGAGGCGCGCAGCGAAAAATTATCTCCGCGCTAGCGCAATCGCCCTAATTTTGCCATAATTCCGCCATACATCCGTCACGTCAGCGCACGTTGCGCTTGACGCGTAATGAGTGAGTTCAATGGGTGGCAAATGAAAAAGTCGTTTGTTCTTAAGTCCTTTTCCGGTCTGACGTTGGTCGCCTTGGCGGCTTGTTCCGTTGCGCCAGATGTGGCGCGCAGCGTGTCAGACCCGCTGCTGGCCGCGCCAGACTTCTATGACATCCCGGCCGCAGAGGCCGACACTTTGGCTGGCGACGACCTGGCCACGGCGGCGGCTTCCATTGGTGAGCCGCTGGTCATCTATGTCGGCGAAGACAGCTCTGACGGCCCTTACAGCGGTTTCACACCGGAACCCGAAGCCAACTGACATTCCGAGATGCCTCTGGGCACATGTCTGACGGAAGGTGAGCACAACCACCTCCCTTGCGCAGGCGTGCCCGACTGGGTGGGGCAAGGGCGCGTTCCATGGGGGTGGGACGCGCCCTATTCTGTTACGCAGCGGCTGATCTTGCAGAAGCCGTTCAGGCGGAATAGCTTCGCGCGCGACAGACGAACGGAACCCCGAAAATGACTTACTGCGTCGGCCTGCTTCTGAAAGAAGGAATGGTGTGTCTCAGCGATACGCGCACCAATGCAGGCCTTGATAACATTTCGACCTATCGGAAGATGTTCCAGTTCTGCCGCGAAGGCGAACGCGTCATCACCATCATGACCGCCGGCAGCCTTTCGGTCACCCAGACCACGCTGGCCCGTCTGGACGAAGCCGCAACCGACAGCGAGGCGACCCCGCAAACATCGATCATGCATGCGCCCACCATGTTGCAGGTTGCGCAATTGATCGGTCGAACGCTGGCGGAAGTCTCGCAAGATGTCGCAGCGCGGATGAGCGCGAACGCCCAGCAGGCCTCGGCTTCCATGATTGTCGCAGGACAGCGCGAAGGCGGGGAGATGCGGATGTTCCTGATCTACCCCGAAGGCAACTTTATCGAAGCCACAGCGGACACGCCTTATCTGCAAATCGGTGAACACAAATACGGCAAGCCCATTCTGGACAGGGTCGTGACGCCGGAGACGTCTTTGCAAGACGCCAAGAAGGCTGTGCTGCTCAGCATGGATTCGACGCTCCGGTCCAACCTCTCTGTTGGCATGCCTTTGGATCTTTGCGTCGTGGAGAAAGACGCACTTCGTGTGTCCGAGGAACGTCGGATCGAAGATCAGGACCCCGCCTTCCTGAACATGAGCGCCGCGTGGTCCAACGCGCTTCGCGACGCCTTCACCGACATCGAGCTCTAGTCGCCGTTGGATTGAACCTTTTCGAAATGATCGAAGACACTATCCAGAAATTGATCCTGGATGGCGGGCAGATCCATCATCATCTCGTGCCGCCCGTCTTGAATGACCCTCAGCGTTGCCGCGGACCAGTTGGTGGTCACGGCCTTCACGGTTTCCGGATCGACGGTCTGCTCCTTCGTCCCCAAAAGGACCAGTGTCGGAACATCAGGTTTCGGCGTTCTCTGCAGGTCGCGCAACTCTGACAGCGCCTCGCCGATCCAGTGATAGGACGGCCCACCAATGCCCAAATGCGTCGCCTCCCGCGCGTGGCGCTGAAGTTCCCCATAGCGTTCGGCATTGCTGGTCAAGACATTGTCTTCAAAGGCGGTTTTCAACACGTAATGGTCGGGCGTTTGCTTGATCGCAAAGCCATCCTGTCGCCCGAGCCAGCGTGCGACAGTCGGTAAGATGTTGGCGAACACCCGATCAACTGAAGACATGTAGATGCCCCACATCGGAGCAGAGAAAACAGCAGCGCTTACGTCCAGTCCGCGGCAGAGTTTCCTAAGACCGATAGCACCACCAAGCGAATGCGCCAGAAGAAACCAAGGCTTTGGCAGGTCCTGAATGCGCGCAAAGTGCTCGATGGCATCGGCGTCGTGCTGGTAGTCAGAGAACTGGCCGACATGTCCGACTAGTGGGTCAGGGTTCACCCGGTCGGATGCCCCTTGCCCACGCCAATCAGCGGTGACGACGGTGTAACCCCGTCCGGTGAACTTTCCGGCAATCTTGCCGTACTTTTCACCATACTCTGTCCGGCCGTTGAACAGCAAAACCGTGCCCCGAGATTGAGCCTCGGGACGCCAAACGCAGATGCGGATCCGCACGCCATCGCTCGCCTCAACGAAGAAGGCTTCGGCAGTTTGCGGTCCGCCTGCCAGTTCAGACAGGTATGGGGCAGGTTCCATCTGCTTAGGACAGAACAGACCCAAGCCGCATGGCAGCGCCCATGTCACCATCAATGGTCAAACGTCCGGACATGAATGCCGCCGTCGGGTTCAGTTCGCCTTCAAGGATCGAACGGAAGGTGTCGGTGTCTGCCGTCATGGTCACTTCGGCATCTTCATCCGCAGCGCGGGCGCCGTCTTGGTCCATCATGATGGCGCCTTCGCCTTCGATGACGAATTTTGCGGAACCGTCGAAGCCTTCTCCGTCCAATTTCGCATTCAGGGCGGTGACGGCCTGGTCGATGACGTCGCTCATTCGGAGCTTCCTTTCTTTGTGATGCTTTGAGGGGTCGCATTTGCAATCCCAAGCGCTATTCTCAACGGCGTTATGAAGCTTTGCCGCCCACTCCTCAAATGTGTCGTTGCGTCCTTTTTGGCAACGGTCGTTCTGACGCAGCCATCTCTTGCGCAGGAAGACGAGATTGAAGCGTTGCTGAACGGGCTGCAAACCGCCGACCCGGCGGCGGCTGCACAGATCGAGCAGCGGATCTATCAGATCTGGTCCCAATCGGGCTCACCTTCGATGGATTTATTGCTGGAACGTGGGCGCGAAGCCTTGACCGAGGGCGACACCAAGCTTGCAATCGAACACTTCTCTGCACTTGTCGATCACGCTCCGGAGTTTGCCGAAGGTTACAATGCAAGGGCGACAGCGTATTTTCAGGAAGGGCGACTGGGCTTGTCCTTGGACGACATCCGAAATGTCCTGATCCTGAATCCGGACCATTTCTCGGCACTCAGTGGTCTGGCGCTGATCCTTGAACAAATGGGCCAACCGGAAGCGGCGTTGGAGGCATGGCGGGAGGTCGAGAAGCTTCACCCAAATCGTGACGGTTTGGCCGACGCCAAACAACGGCTTGAACGCGAAGTCGAGGGACGTTCGCTCTAGCTTACTGCGCTTGCTCTTGGACGTTTACATCGACGTCGAGCGCTTCGATCCCTGCCCCTTGCGCGACACCACGGATCGGCGCGGCATCAACAGAATCGAAGCCTGACCCGATGCGGATATAGTTTTCGTCCGGCGAAACCCCGTTTGACGCATCGAACCCAACCCAGCCCAAATCGGGAATCCAGATCTCGGACCACGCATGGCTGGCTTCGGCTGCGCCTCCTGCGGCATGCAGATAGCCGACAACATAGCGCGCCGGCATATCGAGGACATGTGCCGCGGCAATCAGGGCATGTGCGTGATCCTGACAGACGCCCTTGCCCAGCGCCAAGGCCTCTGCCGCCGTCGTGCCTTCGTGGGTCTGTCCCGGGATGTAGGTGATCGCCTCTCTGATCGCGCTGGCCAGTCGGTGAGCAGTATCGAGAGGTGTCTCGGCCCCTTTGGCGGCGCCTTCGGCAACGTCTCGCAATGCGCCATCGGCCTTGGTGGCTTTCGTGCTTCTGAGATAGACCAGCGGATTGACGCGCTCTCTATGGCCGCTCAAGACACCATTCAGGTTTTGCGTTTCAACCGTACCGGTCACCTGCACGACAACCTCGGAGACTTCACCTTGAACGGTCGATGTCTCGATCCAGTCGCCCGCCCCGTCGCGGAAACCGGCACCGCGCTCGGCTCCATCGATCGCCACATCCCAGTCAATGACCGTCTGCCCCTCAAAGGCCGAAGGCCAAAGCCTCAAAGACTGCCTGACCCCTTTCATCGGCGGGTCAAAGCGGTAGGTCGTGGCATGTCTTACGTTCAGTCGCATCAGCGCATCTCCCCTGACAGGTAGACGTCGGAAATCGTCATGGAGAGTTTGTTGGCGTCGCGGATCGCGCCTGTCAGGAATTCGTGCAGGCCAATATCGAAGATTTCTTCGACCCCGATCTCGCTCAGACGTGCGACCAGGCTTCGGGCTTCCGTTTGTGCTTCGGTCGTGCGGCCATAACCGCGCGCCAAGCGATCCAAATGCCAACACACCTCTTCTGCGCAGGTGATCAGCGAACGCGGTGACTTGCGGTTCAGGATCAGGAAGTCGGCGATCTTGGCTGGGGTCACCTCGCCGCCGTATGCCCAGTTGAACGCCCTGTGTGCGCTCATCGCCCGGAGGATCGTGCGCCATTGGTAGTTGTCGAGGCCCGAGCCCACGAACTCCGCCTGTGGCAACAGGACAAAGTACTTCACGTCCAGAAGGCGCGCGGTGGCATCTGCCCGTTCCAACCACGCGCCAATGTTCAGAAAATCGAAACCATCGATGCGAAGCTGCGTGCCATCGATGGCACCACGGACCAGCGAGGTTTGCCGGATCGTCCAGTCGATGAGATCGCTGGTGGACAATTTGGAGCGTTCCGTTCTGCGCATCTGGCGCAACTCGGCCGTGCCCGAATTCAGTGCGTCCCAAACCTGACTGGTCAGTGCCGTCCGGACAATCCGTCCATTCTCTCGTGCCTGATCCAAACAGGACGCCACGGAAGACGGATTGTCCGCATCGAAGAACAGATGACTTTCGACGTTTCGCGCAACGGCATCGCCGTATTTCTCCTGAAAGGCAGAATGCGTGCCGCTGGCTTGCAGGACGGATTCCCATTCATTGCGGTAACCGCCCGACGTGTTCGGGATCAGTGCATTTCGCGTTCCGACTTCCAGAAGGCGGGCCTGCGTCTCGGCACGCTCCAGATAGCGGCCGATCCAGAAGAGGTTTTCTGCTGTTCTTGAAAGCATCAGTCCGCCATCACCCAAGTATCTTTGACGCCACCGCCCTGGCTGGAATTCACCACCAGCGACCCTTCTGTCAGCGCAACACGCGTCAACCCGCCCGGCACTAGCTCAATCTGCTCCCCAACAAGGCAGTAGGGCCTCAGATCGACATGTCTTGGTGCGACGCCCTCTTCCACGAATGTCGGGACCGTGGACAGCGCCAGAGTTGGCTGTGCGATGTAGTTATCGGGCCGTTCGACGATCTTTGACCGGAAGATCTCGATCTGGTCTTTCGTCGATTTCGGGCCAACCAGCATGCCATAACCACCCGAGCCGTGAACTTCTTTCACAACCAGCTCGCCCAGATTCTCCAGCACGTATTTCAGATCATCGGCCTTGGCGCATTGCCACGTCGGCACGTTTTCCAGAATAGGCTCTTCCCCCAGATAAAAGCGGACCATCTCGGGGACGAAGGTGTAGACGGCCTTGTCATCTGCGACGCCTGCGCCCGGTGCAGATGCAATTGTCACACCGCCAGAGCGATAGGCATTCATCAAGCCCGGCACGCCCAGCATTGAATCCGGTCGGAAACACAAGGGGTCGATGAAGGCGTCGTCGATCCGGCGATAAATAACGTCGACCTTCTTCGGCCCCTCGGTGGTGCGCATCCAGCAAAAATCACCTTCGACGAACAGGTCCTGACCTTCGACCAGTTCGACCCCCATCATGTCGGCGAGGAACGAATGCTCATAATAGGCCGAGTTGAAGTGGCCGGGCGTCAGGATCGCGACCGTCGGATCGCCATCGCACTTTTCAGGTGCCACGCTTTCAAACGTCCGCTTCAGAAGTTGCGGGTAATTCTCGACCGGCGCGATCCGGTTCGCCTGAAAGAGATCCGGGAACATGCGCATCATGATCTCGCGGTTCTCAAGCATGTAGCTGACACCGGACGGTGTCCGGCAGTTGTCTTCCAGAACATAGAACTGTCCTGGCCCAGTTCGCACGAGGTCCACGCCGACCACATGGCTATAGACACCACGCGGCGGTCGAAACCCGACCACAGCCTTTTCATAGGCTTCGTTCTGGTACACCAGACGCGCCGGGATCTTGCCAGCCTTCACGATCTCACCACGCCCGTAGACGTCGTTGATGAAGGCGTTCAGTGCGCGCGCGCGTTGCTTGACCCCACGGTCGAGCTTGCGCCACTCCGCAGCAGAAAAGATCCGCGGGAACATATCAAAGGGGATCAGGCGATCCGGGTCGCCCCCCTCGCCATAGACCGCAAAGGTGATCCCGATCCGCCGGAACAAGGCCTCGGCCTCGGACTGCTTCATCGCGCGCAATTCGTGCGGCATGTCGGCGGCCCACGCTTCAATCCCTGCATAAGGGGGGCGGACCGTGCCGTTCTCGAACATTTCGTTGAAGTAGTTTGGCGCGTCTTCCGGTGCGCTGCCTTGAACCTGACTTTGGGTCTGCTTTTGCATGCATCAAAGCTTAAAGCCCTGTTGTCGGAATGCAAACGAACTCCACCGATTTGCCGTCAAACCCCTGACCTTCTGCACAAAAACACGGCTCTCTATGTTCAAAGACATATCCCAAGCTAAGTTTTGCTTCATGGCAGGGCGCGTTCTGACATTTACCGAGAAGGGCATTTATTGTCCTGCGGGTGATTTCTACATCGACCCATGGCGGCCCGTGGACCGCGCCCTGATCACGCACGGCCATGCCGACCACGCCAGACCGGGGATGGCCCGGTATCTGGCGACCGAGGCCGCGGCACCTGTCATGCGGCACCGGTTGGGCAACATCGCGCTTGATACTGTCCGTTTTGGCGAAGAACGCCGGATTGGCGATGCTACGGTCAGCTACCATCCGGCCGGGCACGTCCCGGGCTCGTCCCAGATCCGTGTCGAAGTCGGTGGCGAGGTCTGGGTGGCCTCGGGCGACTACAAGGTCGTGGAGGATGGTGTCAGTGAACCTTTTGAGCCGGTGCCGTGCCACGCGTTCATCACCGAATGCACCTTTGGGCTGCCGGTTTTCACGTGGGACAAGCCAGAAGACGTGGCAGCCGAAGTCAACGCGTGGTGGGCGGGAAACGCCGCCGATGGTCGCTTCAGTGTCTGCGGCGCCTATGCGCTTGGAAAAGCACAACGCATTCTGGCGCATCTCGACACCTCTATCGGGCCGATCCTGACGCATGGTGCGATTGAAAACACGAACGAAGTGCTACGGGCCCAAGGGATCCGATTGCCGGAGACCATTCGCGTGACGCCCGACCTGAACGTCAAAGACTTCCCGGGCGCTTTCGTTCTGGCGACGCCGTCAGGGCTTGGCACGTCCTGGATGCGACGTTTCGGGGCGGCTTCAACGGCATTTGCCTCCGGATGGATGGCGCTGCGCGGTGTGCGCCGAAGACGGGCGGCCGACCGTGGATTTGTCATGTCGGACCATGCGGATTGGCCGGGTCTCAACGCTGCTATTCGCGAAACCGGCGCGGAACGGATCTTTGTCACCCACGGCTATACCTCCATTTTCCGGCGCTGGCTGGAAAGCGAGGGCTACGACGCTGAGATCGTCGAGACTGAATACGAAGGCGAAAGCCTCGATAGCACAACCGAAGCAGACATCATTGAGCCGTCAGAGACCTAGGAAAGACGCGCGAATGTGGTCGGCAGCGGCTTCCACAGCAACATTCGGGTCGTTTCCGATCATCAACCCAAGCGCATATTTCGGAAGCGGTGGCAGATCATAGCGCGCAGGCGCCTCAACAATCTCTCCGCCCAAGGCCGAGACCGGAATAGGAGCAACGGCCAGATCGGCAAGGATGGCCGCACGCTGGCCCGAGATATGCGCGCTTTGGAAGGCCACGCGCCACGACCGGTTCTGCGCGTCGAGGCCTTCAAGTCCCGCCTTCCGCCAGACACATCCTTCTTCCCAAACGCTAACCGGCAGCGGATCGGCAGAGGCTGCACACCCGCCCCGGCGCATCGCCCAGCAAAGCTGTTCGCGAAACAGGATCTCTGCATTCACGGCGGCGTCGAATCCTGCGTCGCAGGTCACGAGCGTCAGATCCAGACGACCGGCCTTGGTGGCCTCAATTATCCTCTCTGTTCCGTCCACCGTGACGTTCACGGTGACACCCGGGTGGCTGTCGGCAAACCGGCGCAGCATCGTTGGCAGAAACCGCTCTGAAACGTCATCCGGCGCCCCAAGCCGGACCACGCCCTTCACATCTGGCTCCACGAACCGGGACAGGGCCTCGCGGTTCATGCTCAGCATCCGGCGGGCATGTTCGACAAGAAATGCCCCATCGGGCGTCGGCTGCACTGTGCGGCTGTCACGGATGAATATGGGGCGGCCCAAAAGGTCTTCGACCTTCTTCACCTGCATTGAGATCGCAGACGGTGTCCGGCCCACATCCGCCGCGGCTGCAGAAAAGTTTCCGGTATCGGCAATCGCGACCACGGTTTGCAGCAGGTCAAGATCCAAGAGCGGGATGCGGACGGGGCTTGGTGCGTTCACTTTCAGTTTTCCTGATAGATATGTTCAAATCTATTCGTTTGATTGAAGCATAGATTATCCCCATTGTCTAGGGCGAGGACCAAAACCCTCATAACCACAGACCCGAAAGGATTGGATCATGACTACAATTTGCCAAACCGAATATGAAACCGACCACAATGTTTCACCCGCAGTTTCTCAAGGGTTCACATCATGGCTCTCCAGCGCATTGACCCGAACGGTAGATGCCATAAGGCAGG
>CAZMKY010000213.1:0-1965 GCA_964566835.1 uncultured Rhodobacterales bacterium | reverse complement strand
CCGCATCGAGGGTTCGGGAGGGTAGATGTAGGTGTTGCGGACCATGAACTCCTTCAGAATATCGTTCTGGATGGTGCCGGACAGGACCGCGCGGTCATGCCCCTGCTCTTCACCCGCGACGATAAAACTGGCCAGGATCGGGATCACGGCGCCGTTCATCGTCATTGATACGCTGATCTTCTCCAGCGGGATGCCGTCGAACAGGATCTTCATGTCCTCGACGGAATCGATGGCCACGCCCGCCTTGCCGACATCGCCGACCACGCGGGAGTGTTCGCTGTCATAGCCGCGATGCGTCGCCAGGTCGAAGGCGACCGAGACGCCCTGCTGCCCTGCCGCCAGGGCCTTGCGGTAGAAGGCGTTCGACTCCTCGGCCGTGGAGAAGCCCGCATATTGCCGGATCGTCCAGGGGCGGCCCGCATACATTGTCGCCTTAACCCCACGTGTAAAAGGTTCTTCACCCGGCAGGGAACCCAGATGGTCGACACCGCTTAGGTCCTCAGCGGTATAGAGCGGTTCAACCTCAATGCCTTCGAGCGTGTTCCAGGTAAGTGCTTCGACAGGCTTACCGCGCAACTCGCTCTCGGCGCGTCGCCGCCATTCGGATTTTTGTTCGGTCATCACCGTTTCCTCTTTTCATATTCTTAAAATCCGGTGCTACGTCCGGTTCTGTTCTGTGCGGGTCGGCCTCAGGCCGCTTTGGGGTAAAATTTTAGCGTGCTCGCCCAAATCAACTGTCGCAATCAATCGCCATGCGCCTATATTTGCCCTGACAGGAGACTCTATGAAGCGTATCTTACCCTTTGTTCTGGCTGTATTTATTCCGACCTCTTTGCTGGCGGATGAACCGCTTTCAGCGGATGCAGAGGTCTTGCTTGGTACCACCGAGAATGTCGAACTGTCCGACTTTCTTTGGCAAAAGCGTCCGATCATCGTTTTCGCAGACTCACCTGATGATCCCCGCTTCGCCCAGCAAATGGAGCTGCTCACTGCGGATCTGGAGGAGTTGCACACGCGCGATGTGGTCGTCCTGACCGACACGGACCCGGATGCGCGGTCTGCGATACGCTTAAAACTGCGCCCGCGTGGCTTCATGATGGTACTGGTGGGCAAAGATGGCACCGTGAAACTGCGCAAACCTCTGCCCTGGACGGTGCGCGAGGTCAGCCGAACCATCGACAAAATGCCGATCCGGCGGCGGGAAGTGGAAGAACGCCGCAATTCGAGGTGAACTGGCGTATCGCGCCAACTCAAGCAAGCTATTGTTGCGTTCCTCCCCATCGGTTCACTCGAATTCCATAATGACTTCGTCCACCGCCAGGCTGTCGCCCGACCCGGCGTTGATTTTGGCGACAACCCCTTTGCGTTCGGCGCGTAGGATGTTTTCCATCTTCATCGCCTCAATCGTGCAAAGCGCCTGACCTTCCTGTACTTCGTCGCCGACTTCGACATCGACTTTCACGACCAGCCCCGGCATCGGACAGAGCAACATCTTGGACGTATCGGGCGGTAGTTTCTCTGGCATCAGGCTGGCAAGTTCTGCCTGACGCGGGCTACGGATGCGCACATCCATATCTGCGCCTCGCGTGCGAATGCGGAACCCTTGAGAGATCTTGGAGACCTTCAGCACCAGCGGAGATCCATCAACCACCATATGCGCCAACTGATCTCCCGGTGTCCAATCGCCGGTTACGCGAATTTCCTGACCGTCATCATAACGGATCGTGGCGCCTTCCTGATCGGCATTGATCGACAAAGCCCAGGGCGTTTCATCGCCTGCTTTTACGACCCAATCCGTACCCACACGGCGTTCATGATTATCCATACGCCCCGACACGCGGGTTCGACGGATTTCTGCCACCCGGTACATTGCCGCGCAAGCCGCGGCTACGCGCCGCTTCTCTGCCTCTGGCAGGTCCACGCCTTCGAAGCCGTCCGGATACTCTTCCGCGATGAACGCCGTGG
>CAZMKY010000212.1:0-5379 GCA_964566835.1 uncultured Rhodobacterales bacterium | reverse complement strand
CCGCCGCGCACCGTATCGATCATCAACTGCACATTCTCAGGGTCTGCGTCTGGCGTAATGCCATGACCTAGATTGAAAATATGCGGACCACCGGAAAACGCGTCGACGATCGCGCGCGTTTCGCGGACCAGATCTTCGCCTCCGGTGACCATATGTCCGGGAGCAAGGTTGCCCTGAACGCAGCCGTCGATTTGCACGTGCTTGGCCGCCCAAGCGGCATCGACGGAATTGTCCAGCGCGATGGCGTCTGCTCCAGTCGCTTTGGCAAAGCCCTTGTAGTTCTCACCCGCTTCGCGCGGGAAGACGATGACGGGAATGTCGGGATGTTCAGCCTTCAGGGCGTCGACGATCTTCTTGGCAGGTTCCAACGCATAGCGGCCGAAGTCATTGCCCTTCAGTGAACCGGCCCAGCTGTCGAACAGCTTCACCACTTCAGCGCCAGCCTCAATCTGCGCCTTGAGATAAAGGATCGTGGCGTCCGTCAAGCGATCCATCACGGCGTCGAACAGCGCGGTGTTCTCGGCCTTTAGCGCATGTGCCGGGCCTTGGTCCGGTGTCCCGCGACCCGCGATCATATAGGTGGCCACCGTCCATGGCGCGCCGGCAAATCCGATCAAAGCTGTTTCGCTTGGAAGTTCGCGTTTCAGGATCTTCAGGGTCTCGTAGACCGGGTTCAGGGTCTCATGAATATCCTCGACCGGCTTCAATTTGTCGAAATCGGCCTGCTCGTTGATTGTCGAGAGCCGGGGGCCTTCGCCAGTCACGAACCAGAGATCAGCGCCAAGCGCTTGGGGGACGAGCAGAATGTCAGCGAAAAGGATTGCGGCATCGAAGCCGTAGCGCCGAATGGGCTGCAAGGTGACTTCGGCAGCAAGCTCCGGGTTGTAGCAGAGGGACAGGAAGTCACCAGCTTCAGCGCGCGTGGCGCGATATTCCGGTAGGTAACGTCCGGCCTGACGCATCATCCAGATTGGCGGAACCGGCAAGGTCTCACCTGCCAGAGCTCTCATCAGAAGTTTTTGGTCGGCCATTCTTGTCCCCTTTAGCGCCGTTCTGTGGTCCGACGCCGCGCGCGCGGTGTCAATAGGCGTTGTCAGTTCTTCCTGACGGTCTTAACACTTGATTCATGACACTTTCACTCCCCACTCCGGCTTCGCCATTTCGGATCGGAACGCGTGGTTCGCCGCTTGCCCTTGCGCAGGCAAACGAGACCCGCGATCGCTTGGCCAAGGCCTTTGATCTGCCGCACGAAGCGTTCTCCATTGTTGTCATCAAGACGACCGGCGACCGCGTTCTGGATCGTCCCTTGAAGGAAATCGGCGGCAAAGGGCTTTTCACGCGCGAGATCGAAGAGGCGATGCTGGCGCACGAGATCGACATCGCGGTTCACTCGATGAAGGACATGCCGGTCGAACAGCCAGGGGGGCTTTGCCTCGACTGCTATCTGCCGCGTGAGGACGTACGTGATGCATTCGTGGCGCCTGCGGGGGGCACACTGGCCGGACTGGAAGCGGGAACCGTTGTCGGCACGTCGAGCCTCAGACGGAAGGCACAGCTGTTGAACAAGCGGCCCGATCTTGAGGTTGTGGAGTTCCGTGGCAACGTCCAGACCCGTCTGAAGAAACTTGAAGACGGCGTCGCGCATTGCACGTTTCTTGCGATGGCGGGTCTCAACCGTTTGGGCATGGCGCATGTCGCGGCGTCGGCGATCGAGGTCGATGAGATGCTGCCCGCCGTTGCGCAAGGCGCCATCGGAATTGAACGCCGCGAAGATGATGATCGAGCGGCCGAGATGCTAGCGGCCATACATGACGGACCGACAGGTGACAGGTTGCGGTCCGAGCGCGCGTTTCTGGCGCATCTTGATGGATCTTGCGAGACGCCGATTGCCGGGTTGGCGACGTTGGACGGCGATCGCCTGCATCTGCGAGGCGAAATCTTGCGGACGGATGGCAGCGAGGCGCTGTCGGGCGAACGAGAAGGCCCGGTCGCTGACGGCGCTGCCATGGGGCAGGACCTTGCGGAAAGTCTGCTGGGCCAGGCAGGCGACGGCTTCTTCGACTGGAAGACGTGACCGGCGGTTTTCAACCGATCAGAATAATCTTCGACGGAATTTGTCCGCTCGTGCGTAAGATGGCGTGAACCACGAGGTTGGGATCACGATGTCGCGTAGGCTTCAGATCAGGTTTGGTTTTGGCACGGGACCTCATGTGTCAGCGATTGGCGCAGGCGCTCTCCTCTCGGGCGTGACCGGCTTTGACAAGGCCGCCCAGCGTTTCCCGACGCCAGGCCTGCAAGACGTGCTGGATGGGGCGCGGGCCGTACGTGACGCCCGACGTGAAAACCGCGACGAAAAGCCGGCACAAGCCAAGCTGAGGTCGCTCTCTCTCCAAGGCTCTCGTAACCTCTTGGCGCGCACTGCGGACGGCAAAAGCGCGTTTAGAGAACGCTTGATGTGGTTCTGGGGCGATCATTTCACGGTGTCCGCGTCAAACCTTCCGGCCCGTGCCGGGGTCCCGGCTTATTTCGACGGTGCCATTCGTCCACATGTCGGAGGGCGGTTTACAGATATGCTCAAAGCCGCGCTGACGCATCCGTCGATGCTGCTTTATCTGAATCAATCCAGTTCGTTCGGACCAAATTCTGCGGTTGGTCGTCGTCGTGGCCGTGGTTTGAATGAGAATCTGGCGCGCGAGGTGTTGGAACTACATACACTGGGTGTCGGCGCGTCCTATTCGCAAGACGATGTCCGCCAGTTGGCGGAGCTCATGACGGGTCTGACTTTCAATCTAAGGCGCGGGTTTCACTACCGGGCCGACATGGCCGAACCCGGGGCAGAGGTGGTCCTTGGGCGGGCCTATGGCGGACGTGAAGGGCGGCTGGAGGATGTGTTTCATGCGCTGGACGACTTGGCCATGCACGACGACACGGTCACGCATATCGCAACAAAGTTGGCGCGCCATTTCGTATCTGATACGCCAGACCGTGATCTCATCGAAGATCTTGCAGAGGCCTACCGGTCCGGTGATGGCGCCTTGGTCCCGGTCTACGATGTTTTGATGCAGCACCCGTCGACGACTGAACGCTTTGGCGAGAAGGCGAAGACGCCATTCGACTTCCTGATGTCGGCGCTGATTGGTCTTGGCGCAAGATCCGACGATATCGCCGGCCTCTCGCCCAAGGACCTGCGGCAAGGGCTTTTTCGTCCGCTGGAGGCCATGGGGCAGCCGCTTTTCCGGGCACCCGGCCCCAATGGATGGCCGGAGGAAGCCGATCACTGGATCGCACCACAAGGGCTTGCGACGCGCATTCTGTGGTCGCTTCGCGCTGCAGAGCGTCTGTCCGACCGACTGTTGGAGCCGCGTCTCATCCTTGATGAAGCACTGGGTGACCTGGCCAGCCCTGAATTGTCATTTGCCGTCTCCGCCGCTGAAACGCGTCCCGACGCAGTCGCTCTGATCCTTGCATCGGCCGAGTTCAACCGCAGATAAGGAGAAGTTTCATGTCAGATCACGCCTTCTCTCGTCGCCAGGTTCTTGGATTGATCGGCTGCTCATCGGCTGCTTGGCCTCTGACCAGTCGGGTCACTCTGGCGTCAGGCCAAAGCGATGCGCGTCTACTTGTGATCATTTTGCGCGGGGCGATGGATGGCTTGGACGTCATCCGGCCCGTCGGGGACCCGGCCTTTGCCGCCCTGCGCCCCGAAGCGACCGACGGCCCCCGGCTGGATGGTCGTTTCGCCCTGCATCCGGCGTTGGCGGACCTTATGCCGCTCTGGAACAGAAAGGAGTTCGCCGCCGTTCACGCAGTCTCGACGCCCTATCGCGACAAGCGGAGCCACTTTGACGGGCAAGACATGCTCGAAGCGGGAACGGGTGCCGATATTGGTCCCGGTGGAATCCGTGATGGATGGATGAACCGGATCCTGCAGATCCGACCGGATGTTTCGTCTGAGACGGCATTCGCCATCGGGCGCGAGCAGATGAAAATCCTCTCTGGTGGCGCGCCTGTGGCCGAATGGGCGCCCGAGACACGCTTGGAGTTGTCGGACGCAACTGCATCGCTTCTGCGATCGATCTATGCCACCGATCCCCTATTTCAGTCTGCTGCAGACGAAGCCATGATGTTGGCCGCCAAGTTGGATCCGTCGGATCTGGACGGCGTCCGGCAGTCCGGTCGCCCGGACCGTCCGATTGCAGTCTTCGCGGCCGACCGTTTGCGAGAGGACACGCGTCTGGCAGCATTTTCGATCTCGGGATGGGACACGCACCAGAACCAAGCACGCTCAATGGACCGGATGCTGGGCCGGTTGGCGGATACGATATTGGTCCTGAAGGACCGACTTGGTCCGGTCTGGCAGCAGACGACGATACTGGCCATGACAGAGTTCGGACGCACGGCGCGCATGAATGGATCGCGCGGCACGGATCATGGAACGGCGGGAGCGATGTTATTGGCGGGCGGGGCCGTGAATGGTGGCAAGGTCTTTGGCGATTGGCCCGGCCTCGATGAAAGCGATCTGTATGATCGCCGCGACCTCATGCCGACGCGCGACGTGCGTGCCTACGCGGCCTGGGCGCTTCGCCATACGCAAGGTCTGGGCAGGTCCGAGTTGGCGGGTCAGGTTTTCCCGGGCCTCGATCTTGGCGACGACCCCGGCATCATCAGTGCCTAGTTCTGCACACGCTGCAGCAGGTCCAGAACGGCCGGGCCCATCGCGCCCACGATCCTTTGAACCCCGTCCTTGTTAGGATGAATGCCGTCGGGCTGCATAAAGGCTTGGATCGCCGCAGCGCGGTCGCCTTCGGTCGTCAGCCCTTGGAAGAAGTCGGGGAAAAGAGTGACCCCGTCACGTTCTGCCAACTCCGGATACATTGCATCGAAAGCGGCCTTGAAGTCTGGGCCGTAGTTTCCGGGCGCTTCCATGCCGACCAGCAGCACTTTGACGTCTTTTGCTGCCGCTGCGTCCAAGATGCCGCTCAGGTTTGCTCGGCTCGCTGCGGGGTCGATTCCGCGCAAAAGATCGTTGCCGCCAAGGGCCACGATCATGGCATCGACGTCGTCGGTCAGCGTCCAAGCCACTCGGCTGAGACCACCAGCCGTCGTATCCCCCGAGACACCTGCATTCATCACGCTGACATTTGCACCTTGGGTGCGCAACCAGCTCTCAAGTTGCGGCACGAAGCCATCATTCGGGGACAGTCCATAACCTTGTGTCAGGCTGTCGCCAAGCGCGGCCAGCCGAAGGTCTTCGGCCGCAAAAGGGCTTGCCAGAAGAAGAACAGTCAATCCGGCGTTGCGGCTCGAACGTAAGACCCCATATGCAAACTTCGAGACACGCGAACGGAGCTCGCCGATGACTGATCCGGTACTGTCCCT
>CAZMKY010000211.1:0-13026 GCA_964566835.1 uncultured Rhodobacterales bacterium | reverse complement strand
ATCGCCTGCGCGGTCCATAAGTTCATCGACGCGGTCCGGGCTGCGGTTGTGAATCGCCACGTCAAAACCGTTGTCGGCGATGTTCAGCGCAAGCGCCGCGCCCATTGTGCCAAGACCTGTTACACCGATTTTCGCCATGACGTCCTCCAGCCGCGATTTGTTATCGGTAACATAGCCACATTCTGGCAGCCTGCAAGACGTCAGGCCGCATCCGGCGCGATGATGTCGAGAAGGGCATCCACAAGGACGCCTTCTTCGCGCTTCAAAGGTGCGTTCAGAGCGTCGGCCATGGCCAGCCGAAGGATCAAACCAAGGAGCGCTGTGTGCAATGCCGTGGCCTGCCGGCGCGCGCCCCGTTCGCCGTTTACACGCCCTGCCGCGATCAGGTGTTTTGCCAAGGCGTCGTACATCTTGACCGTCGCCGGGTGGATCCGTCCCAAGGTCGTCAGGCTTTGGCTCTGTCCGGAGGACCGTCTGCCGATCTGCGGGGCCACGTACATCAGGCGAAAGCGATCGAGATCGGCCAAGTGAAAAACGGCCAAAGCTTCGAGTGTGGTGCGCAAGGCACCTTGAGGTGACAAGCCGGCGGTCGACGCGCCAAGGGCGGCGGCGGCTTCGGCCTCCAAGGCGGGGCGGACGATGGCTTCGATCAGGCGTGCCTTGTTCGGATACCAGTAAAGGACGGCCTGCTTGGAGATACCGACGGCGTCAGCGACAGCGTCGAAGGTCAGGGCGTCAGGTCCATGACGGCGGACGATCTTGCGCGCGGCCGTCAGGATGGCGTCACGCCTGTCTTGTTTTCGTTCGCCCAAACCAAGGCCCCCACTTGCTACCAACAGGTTGCAGTCTAGCCCGGCAGACGTCAGATCGAAATGCCTAACTTTCGATCTCTCGCGAACACTCTGTTCAGATCACGAATTCCCCGGCGCGCAAGACAGGTGTGCGCGATCCATCGGCATCCAGTCCATCCACATCGAGCCCGGCATGACCGATCATGCAATCCTGGTGGATCTGGCTCTGGTTCATGCCCACTTCGGACGGGTCCGCATCGTCCGCGAGGGTCGTGCGATAGGCTTGACCGAAAGCGATGTGGCAGGCTGCGTTTTCATCGAAGAGCGTATTCAGGAACAGCGTATCGGTTTGCGCAACGGGCGAGCTTTCGGCGACCAGTGCCACTTCGCCCAGATACGGGGCGCCGTCGTCGGTTTCCAGAAACTGGCGTACGACCTCCTGGCCCTTCGAGGCCGTCACGCCAACCGCGCGTCCATCTTCGAAGTCGACGACCAGATCTTCGATCTTGGTGCCGGCAATGATGGCGGGTTTCGTGAAGACCGCGCGCCCGGATGTCCGGCGCGCATCCGGCATTGTGAACACTTCCTCCGTGGGGATGTTGGGCGCGAAGACGCGGCCATCGGGACGCGTCGCCGTCCCCCCGTGCCAGATGTGACCCGCCGCGAGGCCGACCGTCAGGTCGGTGCCGCCGCCGGTGAAATGCAGCGCATCGAAAGCGGCCGCGTTCAGTGCCGACTTCCGGCGCTCAATCTCTTCGAAATCGGTCTGCCATGCTGCAACAGGGTCGTCCCGGTCAATGCGCGAGGCCTGAAAGATCAGATCCCAAAGGCGTTCCTCGGCAGCCTCTGGCGTCATCTCCGGAAAGACTTCCTGCCCCCAAGCGGGCGTGGCAGCCGCGATGACGCACCAATTGGTGTTGCCCAGCATCGCATCCATCAACGGTTTGGCCGCGATCGCGCGGGCCCGGGTGGCGCGGGCCACAGCGCCCGGATCTTCGCCCGACAGAAGGCTTGGTGTTTCGCCGTAGATGCCAAGGCGGGCGATCCGCGCGTCCTTCGCTTCGCCGGCCAGTCCTTCATAGAGCCATCCCGGCGCATGATCGAGCGCGGCCTCTGATCCATGGCGAAAGCGCGCCAGCGCCATCTGATCATCCGAGAAGAAGGTCATCACATCCACGGCGCCCGCCTTGTAGGCGGCTTCGGTCACGTGACGCACAAAGTCGAGCGCGGCGGTGGGCGCCGTCAGGTAGAGCGTCTGACCAGCCTCAAGGTTCAGGCCAAATCGAATGGCGAGATCGGCAAGAGCGGCGAGTTTTTCGGCGTGCGATTTGGGCATGGGAGCGTCCTTTGGTTCGCCCCAAGGGTAACGCAGCCCCCGCGCTGTGCAAGATCAGGCGGGCTTTGGTGCCCGCCTTGCCCTCAAACCCCGAGACAGTAACGCATGATCGCTTTCTGGGCGTGCAGCCTGTTCTCGGCCTCGTCGAAGATTACCGAATGCGGGCCGTCCATGACGGCGCTGGTGGCCTCGTCATCACGGTGGGCGGGCAGACAGTGCATGAAGAGCGCGTCCGGTTTGGCTTTGGCCATGAGGTCTTCGTTGACCTGATAACCGCGGAGCTGGTTGTGCCGGCGTTCGCGGGCCGATTGCGGGTCGTGCATCGACACCCATGTGTCGGTCACCACCAGATCGGCGCCTTGGACAGCCTCGTGCGGATCGCGGATCGTTGTATAGAGGCCGTCCAGCGCGCGTTCGGGGTCCAGCGGTTCCGGCCCTGTGAAGACCAGATCGAACTCGAACTGTTTGGCAGCATGGGCAAAACTTGCAAAGACATTATTGCCGTCGCCCGACCAGACAACCTTCTTGCCCTTGATGGGACCGCGGTGTTCCTCGAAGGTCATGACGTCAGCCATGATCTGGCACGGGTGGGTGCGGTTTGTCAGGCCATTGATCACAGGAACATCGGCATATTCCGCCATCTCAAGGAGCGTGGCTTCCTCGAACGTCCGGATCATGATCAGGTCGACATAGCGGCTGAGGACCCGCGCCGTATCCGCGATGGTCTCGCCATGGCCAAGCTGCATGTCGGTGCCGCTGAGGACCATTGTCTGGCCGCCCATCTGGCGGACGCCGACATCAAAGCTGACCCGGGTCCGCGTCGAGGGTTTTTCGAAAATCAACGCCACCATGTGGCCGTCGAGTGGGCGGTCGTCATCCGCCATGCCTTTGGGGCGCCCTTTACGGGCGTCTTTCATCTTTTGCGCGTTCGAGATGATCGAAGTCAGATCGGCAGGGTCGGTTTGATGAATATCCAGAAAATGCGTCATGTCGGTCTTTCAGATGGCAACGGCCCGCGCGGCGGCGCGGGTGCGCCCCTTGGGTATTTGAAAACAGAGGAGGGTCAGGTCAGCGCCTTCGCAGCGTCACCCAGTCGCGTCACGGCATCGTCAATCTCGGCCTCGGTGATGTTCAATGGCGGCAGAAGGCGCACGACGTTGTCGGCGGCAGGGACGGTCAAAATGCCTGCGTCATAGCCTTTGGCAACGACATCGACGTTGGCCGTCTTGCATTTCAACCCCAGCATGAGGCCAGCACCGCGGACGGCCTCGAAGACGTCCGGGTGGGCCGCGACGAGGCCCTCCAGCTTCTGGCGGAGGTGCCCGGCGCGGCGTCCGACATCGGCCAGAAAGTCATCTTCAGCCACGATGTCGAGGACGGCATTGCCCACCGCCATGGCCAAGGGGTTGCCGCCATAGGTCGAGCCGTGCGTGCCGGCCGTCATTCCGGACGCCGCCGCTTCGGTCGCGAGAACCGCGCCCAACGGAAAGCCGCCGCCAATGCCCTTGGCGACCATCATGATGTCTGGGGTGATGCCCGCCCATTCATGCGCGAAAAGCTTGCCCGTCCGCCCCACGCCGCATTGGACTTCGTCGAAGATCAACAGCGCCCCGGTCTGATCGCAAATGTCACGCAGACCTTTCAGACACTGATCCGGGACCGGCACGATGCCGCCTTCGCCTTGCACAGGTTCAATCAGGATGGCCGCGGTTTTGTCGGTGACCGCTGCCGTCAAAGCGTCGTGGTCGCCAAAATCGAGATGCGTGAAGCCCGGAAGAAGCGGCCCGAAGCCCTTGGTCATTTTCTCGGAACCGGCTGCGGCGATCCCGGCCGAGGACCGGCCGTGGAAACTGCCAGTGAAGGCGATGATTTCGGACCTGTCCTCACCTTTCTCATACCAGTATTTCCGCGCCATCTTGACGGCGAGTTCGCAGCTTTCCGTCCCGGAATTAGTGAAGAAGACCGTGTCGGCAAAGGTCAGATCCACGAGCCGGTCCGCCAGTTTCTGCTGGCCCGGGATCTCATAGAGGTTCGAGACGTGCCAAAGCTTGCCCGCCTGTTCGGTCAGCGCGCCTACCAGATGCGGGTTGGCATGGCCGAGGACATTCACTGCAATCCCCGCCCCCATGTCGAGAAAACGTCGCCCGTCGGTGGTCTTCAGCCAGACGCCTTCGCCAGCCTCTACCGAAAGAGGGGCGCGATTATAGGTCGGAAGGATCGACGGGATCATAGTGCAATTACCTTGTCAGAGGTCAGATGGGTGCCAGCAGGGCCAGCCCAAGTCAACGATGGTTGAGGTTGAAAGACGCGAAAACGCGCCGGAGCCCTCAGGCTCGGCGTCGGAGTTGACGATATGTCGAACGTTGCGTCATGCGGCCCGCCTAATTCATGGGGCCCGATCTGTCGAGACGTTTTTTGCTGCCGTCTGCTCAGACCGCCAGAATGATCAGCACGAGAAGGCTCATGATGCGCTTGATGAGTTTCATTTTGCCCAAACCCCATTTGGAAACCGGTCGTTTCCGTCTGGGAGACAATAAAGGAGGAAATGAGACGCCACCCCGGCCTTGTTGCGGCAGGCTGGGCTGACTAGTATAGAACGCCAAGCCAATACGGCGGCGGTCCTTTCGGGGTTCGCCGGACCATTCAATCCGAGGAAGCAGCCATGTCGTGGACCGATGAGCGCGTTGAGCTCTTGAAAAAGATGTGGGGCGAAGGCCAGTCGGCCAGCCAGATTGCCAAAGAACTGGGCGGCGTGACGCGCAATGCCGTCATCGGCAAGGTACATCGCCTTGGTCTTTCGAACCGT
Source organism: uncultured Rhodobacterales bacterium (assembly GCA_964566835.1). Taxonomy (GTDB): domain Bacteria; phylum Pseudomonadota; class Alphaproteobacteria; order Rhodobacterales; family Rhodobacteraceae; genus CAZMKY01. Next base: position 8,093 of record CAZMKY010000211.1, on the reverse strand, counting down.
GCCGGGTCGTCACCGGCCGCGGCGCCAGAGAAGAAGTCGGCCAAGGCGGACGCGCCTGCAGAGGCGCCCGCAAAGGCGGCTCCGCCGAAGAAAGAGGATAAGGTCGTCGAAGTCGTCGCCCCGATCCGGAAACCGATCATCACGGCCGGACAGCCCTTGCCGCCACAGCCGAGTGCCAACGAGATCAGCCCGGAAGCGCTGGCCAGCGTTCGCGAGGTCGAGAAGTCTTCGAAGAAGATCAGCCTGATGGAACTGACCGAGCGGACGTGCAAATGGCCGATCGGCGATCCGGCAACCGAGGATTTCTGGTTCTGCGGTCTGGCCGTGCAACCGGGCAAGCCTTATTGCGAAGCGCATGTCGGTGTGGCCTTCCAGCCCATGTCGAGCCGGCGCGATCGTCGCCGTTAAGGCCCGACCCGACCGTCAGAAAATCGTCAAAAGCGACAAGCACCCCCTTTCTGGGGGTGTTTTCGTCTGTGCAGTTTGCCAATCTGGCGGACATGGACAGATCCGGTCGCATACATATCCACGTCCGTGGCCCCCTGCGTCTTTTGGCGGAGGATGGGCAGCCACTGGATGATGTGTCCAGGCGCGGCCAAGCCTTGCTGGTCTATCTGGCGCTTTCCCCGTCTGCGCGGGCCGAGCGGACGACGCTTGCGGACCTCCTTTGGGGGGACCGGGGCGAAGTGCAGGCGCGCGCATCGCTCCGGCAAGAGCTGTCGGTCTTGCGGCGCGCCCTTCCCGATGATGTGTTCGATGCCAACCGACAACAAGTCTGGCTGGTGCCGGGCAAAGTCGTGGTTGATCAGTCGGGGGATGGCGAAGTCTTGCAAGGCTTCGACATTCGGGCAGAGGCTTTTGAAGACTGGCTTCGCCAAGAACGGCAAGGTCAGGTCGATGCGCCGCAACTGCGACAGCCGCGTTGGCGGGATGGGCGGCCAACACTGGCGGTGATGCCGTTTCAGGACTTCTCGGGGAGCGGAACGGCCTTTGGCGACGGCGTGGTTGAAGACATCACGCTGGCCTTGAGCCGTGTCCACGACTTTGACGTCATCGCACGTCAATCGGTGGTGGCGGCTGTTGCCCAGAACCCGAGACAGGTCGCAGACGCACTTGGCGCCGACTATCTGGTTGAAGGGTCGATCCGCGCCGCGGGCGAACGGGTGCGGATCGCGGTCCAAATGATCGATGCTGCCGATGGCCGCATGCTTTGGTCCGAACGGTTCGATGATCTGATGGATGATCTGTTCGATCTGCAGGACAGAATTGCCGCGCAAGTCGCAGGCCAGTTGTCCCCCCGGGTTCGCGCCGCTGAAATCGCGCGGGCAGGACGCTGCAGTTGGGCCACGTCTTCGGCCTATGAGCTACATCTGACGGCCCTGCCGCATTTCTGGGCGCACACCAAGTCAGAGAACGCGAAGGCACTTGGCATCCTGACCGAAGCCTTGGCGCGTGACCGAAGCTTTGTGCCCGCCATCGCCTACAAGGCATGGGCGCTTGGCCAGCAGCCCAGTTACATGTGGTCCGACGATCCGAACCGCGATCACGAGGAGGCGCTGAGCCTCGCGCGCGAAATCGCCAGCAAGGCCGACGACCATGCCCCGTCGCTTGTTGCGCTGAGTGCCGTGCATGCACTTTCGGACAATGACCCGGAACTTTCGCATCATTATGCCCGGCGCGCCTTGGAGATTGATCCAAACAATGCCTGGGGCTGGATGCGGCTGGGCTGGGCCGAGCATTATCGTCGCCCGTCAGAAGAGGCGGTTTCGCATTTTGACAAGGCGATGGAGCTTTCGCCGCTCGACCCGTTTTTCTTTCTGTTCCACTTGGGCAAAAGCGCGACCTACCGCGAGCTTGGGCAACTGGAACTGGCGCTGGAGGAACTGGACGCCGGGTTCAGGGCCAATCCGGGGATCACCTGGGCGCTACGCATGTATGTGGGCACCTACACGTTGATGGGCGAGCATGAGAAGGCCGCCGAGATGGCGTCACGGTTTCTGGCGCACTACCCGCATGTCACCGCCGATTATCTGAAGGCAAGCTGGCCGCCCGCCATCAGCCAGAACCACACGCGCTACAACGGCTCTGTTACCGTCCTTCTGAACGAGATGGAGCGCAGCGGGAAATAGCCTTTCCCCGCATGGGCCAAGCGCTTATACCGCGCGGCAATGAGCCAGAACCCGCCAGACCTTCGCCCCGACCTTGCGAACGCCCGCGTGCCGGACGACGCGCGCTCCGTCAGACCGGACGGGCAACCGAAGATCGGCATGGTGTCGCTCGGCTGTCCGAAAGCGCTGGTCGACAGCGAGCGGATCCTGACCCGGCTTCGCGCCGAAGGCTACGCCATCAGCCCGGACTACAGCGGCGCGGATGCCGTGATCGTCAACACCTGCGGGTTTCTCGACAGTGCGAAGGCCGAAAGCCTCGACGCCATTGGAGAAGCGCTGACCGAGAATGGTCGGGTGATTGTCACCGGCTGCCTTGGCGCAGAGCCGGACTATATCACCGGTGCACATCCCAAGGTGCTGGCCGTCACGGGACCGCATCAATACGAAGCGGTTCTGGATGCCGTTCATGGTGCAGTGCCGCCGGCACCAGACCCCTTTATCGACCTGATGCCCGCGGCAGGCGTCAAGCTGACGCCCCGGCACTATAGCTATCTGAAGATTGCCGAGGGCTGCGATCACAAGTGCAAGTTCTGCATCATCCCCGACATGCGCGGCCGGCTAGTCTCCCGGCCTGAGCGTGCGGTCCTGCGAGAGGCCGAGAAACTGGTCGAGGCCGGTGTCAAAGAGCTTTTGGTGATCAGTCAGGACACCTCGGCTTACGGCGTCGATCAACGCAAGGCCAATCCTGATCTGGCAAAGTTCCCGATCCGGCCTTTGGCCGAAGCGCTCGGCGATCTGGGGGCTTGGGTGCGGCTGCATTATGTCTACCCCTACCCGCATGTGCGCGAGCTGATCCCGCTGATGGCCGAGGGCAAGGTCCTGCCGTATCTCGACATCCCGTTCCAGCATGCCCATCCCGAGACGCTGAAGCGCATGGCACGCCCGGCGGCAGGATCCAAAACACTGGACGAAATCGCGGCCTGGCGAAGCGTCTGCCCGGACATTGCGCTTCGTTCGACGTTCATCGTCGGCTACCCCGGCGAGACCGAGGAAGAGTTCCAGACGCTGCTGGATTGGCTGGATGAGGCGCAGCTCGACCGGGTTGGGTGCTTTCGCTACGAGAATGTCGACGGCGCACGCTCGAATGTGCTGCCGAACCATGTCCCGAGCGAGGTCAAGGACGAGCGCTGGCATCGTTTCATGGAGAAGGCGCAGGCCATTTCCGAGGCGAAACTGGCCGCGAAGGTCGGCACGCGCATCGACGTCATCGTAGACGACGTAGATGACGAGGCCGCGACCTGTCGGACAAAGGCAGACGCGCCGGAGATCGACGGCAACCTCTTCATTGATGAGGGCTTTGAGACCTTGTCGCCGGGCGACATCGTGACCGTCGATGTCGAAGAGGCCAGCGAATACGATCTTTGGGGACGGATCGCAGGCTGACGCCCGGGCGCACTGAGTATTTTCGGCAGACTGATGACGGCAGCGTCCGAGCGCTAGTCCAGTGTGGTTCCGAGACTGATCAGGATCACAAGCCACGCGACGCCCGCCGCGATTGCGGTCAGGAACACACCCGCGCTGGCGGCGTCCTTGGCGCGTTTTGCCAAGGGGTGACGGTCCAGCGAGATGTAGTCGACCGTGTATTCGATGGCCGTGTTTAGCGCTTCGGCGGCGAGGACAAGGACACCAAGCGCCAGGATCAGCGCCCGCTCGGCAGGGTCGAGCGGGAGATAAAGCGCCAGCGCGGCAGAGACGAGGTTGGCCCAGACCCACGAGCGGAAGGAATGCTGGTGCACCCACGCGTCACGCACGCCTTCCCAGCTCCAGATGCAGCGCCATTTGAGCCGTTCGAAAAAGTTCAGCACGTCCCTGCCCGATCTTTCGTCTTAAAGCTCGCTCGCCACTTGGCGCACGATCTGGATGCGTTGAGCGTTGGGGGGGTGGGTCCCGAGGAAGCGGTCGCCAGGATCAGGCGCGCGCTGGAAGTATTGGACGCCACGCACCGGATCAAAGCCCGCCAGCGCCGCAATGCGCGCACCGAGCGCATCAGCTTCCAATTCAAAGTCCTTTGAGAACCGGCGTGCGCCCACGGTGCCGCCGATGCGCTGCGCCGCTTCAAGCCCTTCGGCGTCAAGGCCCGCCAAGGTGCCCAGAACCGACCCAAGCAAAGCGCCGGTCATGGCGGAAGACTGCGTCTGGGGGATGTGGTTTTCGATGTGGTGGGCCGCTTCGTGTGCCAAGGCGAAGGCAAGTTCGTCGGCGTTGCGCATTTCTTCGACGAGGGTCAGCGTGAAGCCGATCACGGGGCGGTTGCGTTCATCCAGTGTTTGAAAGGCGTTGGGCTGTAGACCCGGACGGGTGTCTACAACGATGTTGAAGTCGCAGTTCATGCCGCGCGTTTCAGCCCGGCAGACACGCTCGGCCACGGGTTCAACCCGCGCGACGACGGCGCGAAAGGTTCTGAGCGACGGGTTTTCGTCGCGGGTTGTCTGAACCGTCCTGCCGGTATTCACAGCGCCATCAGGCGTGCTCACGATCGGCTCGACGGTGCAGGCTGACAACACCATCAGACCGGCGGCGAGGGTTGAGATCAAACGCATGATCAGGACGTCCTCATTCACATTCCACTTTTGTTAGACATGGGGTCTGGATGAGACGGGGCAAGTCAAGTGGCGCTTTGCGTCGTTCGGAGATTGAATTGGCTTGCGCTGCATCTCTGCCTCGGGTGAGGCTGGGGCATGTTTACGATAGAACACGAATTCGACGCCACGGTCGTCACCCTCGTCGACGAAGCTGGAGCGCATCGTCAGGAAGACATCACCATCAATGCTTTTGAAGACTGCGTGACAATCGAGCAGTTGGATCCACGCACGGAAGAGGTGCAGATCATCACACTGTCGCTTGCGCAGCTGAAAGACCTGACGGCCGCATTGAACTTGCCGGAAGGCGTCTATCGGCGCGCACGCACAGAAGGAGACGGGCCATGACGACTGCCTTTTTCTGGGACGAACGCTGTTTCTGGCACGGTGGCGGCAACTATGCATTCATGGCGCCGGTCGGCGGTGTCGTTCAGCCGATGATGGGCGGTCTGCCGGAGAACCCGGAGACCAAGCGGCGCCTTGTGAACCTGATGCGGGTCACCGGACTTTGGGACGTTCTGCAAACTGGTAGCGCGCCTATGGTCAGTGAGGACGATCTGGCCCGGGTCCATCCCGCAGGTTTTCTGGCGACCTTCCGCGAAACGGCCGAGGCAGGTGGCGGAGAGACCGGTCTTCGCGCGCCGTTCGGGCCGGACAGCTATGACATTGCCCGCGTCTCAGCGGGGCTGACGAAAGCTGCGATCACGAGCGTGCTGAAGGGGGAGGCCACGAACGCCTATGCCTTGTCACGTCCGCCCGGGCATCATTGCTTGCCGGATTGGCAGAACGGCTTTTGCCTGTTGGCCAATATCGCGATCGGCGTGGAGGCGGCCTTGGCCGAGGGACTGGCCGCGCGCGTGGCCGTTTTGGATTGGGATGTGCACCACGGCAATGGGACGGAAGCGATCTTTTATGACCGCGACGATGTCCTGACGATTTCCATGCATCAGGAGAAGAACTATCCCGTTGATACCGGTGCGTTTGCCGACAGGGGCGAAGGCAAAGGCGAGGGCGCCAACCTGAATATCCCGCTGCCGCCCGGATCAGGCCACGCGCATTGGCTGCAGGCCTTGGAGCAAATCGCATTGCCGCGCATCCGTGCCTTCCAGCCCGACATCATCGTTATAGCCTGCGGCTTTGACGCCGCGGCGTATGACCCGCTGTCACGGACACTCTGCACCGTGGAGACTTTCCAGAAGATGACAGAGATGGTCATGGCCTTGGCTGGGGACATCTGCGGTGGGCGATTGGCGATGTCACACGAGGGCGGGTATTCCGAGGTCTACGTGCCGTTTTGCGGGCATGCCGTTTTGGCCACTATGGCAGGGTCCGAAATCGATGCGCCAGACCCTTTTGGCGCGACCTTGAAGCTGCGCCAGCCCAGCGGGGCGTTTGACGTCTTTTGCGCCGACCAGATTGACCAGATGGCGTCCGCCCTGACTTGACCTTTCCGCCCCGGCTTCCGACATGGAAAGCGACAGGAGATTGCCCATGCCAGAGCGTAACGACGCCGCCCTTGCCTTTCTTGCCTCGCGCAGGTCCCGTCCCGCCAAGACACTGAGCGGTCCGGTCCCGGATGCTGAAGAGGTACGCCGGCTGCTGACCTATGCTGCTCGGACGCCCGATCACGGAAAGCTGGAGCCTTGGCGGTTTATCGTTTTGGACAAGGCCGCGCTGACGCGGCTGGCTGAGACGGTGGCGCCGCGTGGTGCGGCACTTGGAAAAGAGCCGGAGCAGATCGATAAGATGCACGCCCAGTTTGGCAACGCTGATCTTGCCGTAGCGGTCATTTCATCCCCCGTTCAATCGCCGAAAATCCCCGAAATCGAGCAGGTCTTGTCCGCGGGCGCTGTCTGCCTTGCGCTTTTGAATGCGGCGCTGGCTTCGGGCTGGGGGGCCAATTGGCTGTCCGGTTGGATCAGCCACGATCCGGCATGGCGCGAAGCGGCGCTGGGGCTTGAACCGCATGAAACCATCGCAGGGTTCATCCACCTGGGGACAGAAACCGCGACGCCGCCGGAACGCCCACGACCGGACATTGATCGCGTGACAACATGGGTGTCGGCATGATCCTTGATTCAATTCGTTTAACGTTAAACCAAATTGGCGATGGTCGCTTTCGCCGCGTTCTTTTCATGGGCGTTGGACTGGCGCTGCTGTTGCTATTCGTGGCCTATGCGATCGTCGTATTCGGCGTTCAGTGGGTAACACCCGACAGCTTTGCGCTGCCTTTCATTGGTGAAGTTACCTTTGTGGACGAGTTGCTGTCGGGCGCATCGCTTCTGGTGATGATGTTTCTGTCCATCTTTCTGATGGTGCCGGTGGCATCAGCCTTCACGGGGCTTTTCCTCGATGACATTGCGGATGCCGTGGAAGAGAAGCATTACAGCCACCTGCCCGCGGCACGCCGGCTTGGCTTTGCCGAGAACATGCGCGAGACGCTGCGGTTTCTGGGCGTGCTGATCGGCGCGAACCTTCTGGCCCTGATCGCCTACCTGATTTTTGCGCCATTTGCGCCGATCATCTTTTACGCATTGAACGGCTATCTTCTTGGACGGGAATACTTTTTCCTGATTGCGGCGCGTCGGCTGGGGCGCGACGGCGCAAAAGGCGCCTTCAAGTCAAACCTGATGACCATCTGGGCGGCGGGCGCGCTGATGGCCGTGCCGCTGACCGTGCCGTTGGTGAACCTGACCGTACCAATCTTGGGCGTGGCCACGTTCACGCATCTCTACCACAAGCTGTCGCGGGCCTAGCCTGCGGCCGTACGGCGGCTGATGTTGAAGAAGTCGATGTCTTCGACCGAGATGCCGCCGTAAAGCACGACGCCGGCAATCACGACCCAAAGCCCGAACGCCCAGATCGAGGTGATGCGGATGGCACGTCGCATGGAATAGCGTGACGAAGGGGCACCGGCGTGCGTGCCTTCGACTTCTTCTCCGGCTTCTTCCTGCGTCTCGATCGTTACGGGAATGACCACGAAGAGGGTCATGAACCAGATGACGGCCAAGAGAACGATGGCGGAAACGACAGACATCAGGCTTGCTCCAACTCGACCAGCGTGCCGGTGAAATCCTTGGGGTGCAGGAACAGGACAGGCTTGCCATGCGCGCCGATCTTGGGCGAACCGTCGCCCAGCACCCGCGCGCCTTTCGCCGTCAGATCCGCCGCAGCTGCGTTGATGTCGTCGACCTCGTAGCAGATGTGGTGGATGCCACCCGAAGGGTTCTTTTCCAGAAAACCGGCAATCGGAGAGCCTTCGCCCAGTGGGTACAGAAGCTCGATCTTGGTGTTCGGCAGCGTGATGAAGACGACCGTGACCCCATGGTCGGGTTCATCTTGCGGC
>CAZMKY010000210.1:0-34487 GCA_964566835.1 uncultured Rhodobacterales bacterium | reverse complement strand
ACGTAGAACAGGTGGTCTTCGAAGACGAAGGCGTCTCTGAGCGCGTGCTCCGGGACTGAGGCAATCCCAACCTTTGATGCGACTTGAGGGAGGTGTGCGCCTTCCCAGGCGTGTTCAGGCGCCAGAAGCATGGTCGGCTCTTCGATCCGCCATTCGGCAAAAGGCACATCTGGATCCAGCGATGTGTGCCAGATCCGTTCCGGGCGGTCGCCTATGAGCGTGTAGAAGCAGTGGAGCCTCTCGTCTCTCCAAGCCAGTACCGGATGGCGTGGGATCAAGTCCTTGCCGTTGGGACGTTGCAAAACGGGCGGGCCCTTTTGGAATGGTCCAAAGCAGCTTTCGGCAATGAAGACCTCTCCTCCCCAGGTGATACCGATGTATCGCTCCCGGACCTTGCATAGCCTGAGATAAGGCGGCGCCACGTCCTCGTCGTAGCCTGTCGTTCGGAAATTGCGACCATCATCGGAGACCGCAATGCGCGTGCATTGCGCGCCGCCCTCGTGAAGACCGTGGAACAGCATGACAAAGAGCTGCGCGTCTTCAAGGACGTGCACGTCCGGCGAGGCGATGTGGGCCGTTTCGACCACTTCCGCACCATCCGCATTGCGATACGCGACGGCGTCTTGCGCGAAGCCCGTGTCCGATAGACGAAGCGGCGGGGGGTCCAAGACCTGCCATGGCCCGGATAGCGCATCCGACGCAGCCATCCGGATGTGTGATCCGGTGTGGTGGGCAAAATACATGTAAAACTTGCCCTCGGGCTCCGGCACCCAATCCGGCACCCGGACAACACTTGGTCCGTTGAGGTTTTGCCCGATGCCCGGGTGATCGCCCACGCGCAGCAATGGTTGATCCGCGAGCCGTGTCAGACTGGGTGTTCTGCGCAACTTCATTCTGCGAGAAGATACACAGAAGTCCCCGAAACTACACGTCTTTCCATCTTGCAAGGACCGAAGCGATTTCGTCCAGCACCGCGGGATCGTCGATGGCGGCGGGCATCTTGAAGTCCTGACCATCCGCTATCTTCTGGATGGTGCCGCGCAGCACTTTGCCAGAACGGGTTTTGGGCAAGCGGTCGACACGGAGTGCTGTCTTGAAGGCGGCGACGGCCCCGATCTTGGCACGCACGGCACTTATCAGTTCGCGCTCGATCTCGGCCTCGTCTCGAACAACGCCATCGTTCAGCACGAAGAACCCGACGGGCAATTGCCCCTTCAGCGCGTCCGCTGCGCCGACAACGGCGCATTCTGCAATGTCGGGATGTGCCGCAATGACTTCTTCCATCGCGCCGGTCGACAGCCGATGCCCGGCCACGTTGATGATGTCATCCGTCCGCGCCATGATGAAGACGTAGCCGTCATCATCGATGATACCGGCATCCGACGTGGCGTAGAATCCAGGAAACTCCGCCAGATACGACGAGATGAAACGGTCCGGCGCCTGCCAAAGCGTCGGGAAACCCGAAGGCGGCAGAGGCAGTTTGCAGACAATATTGCCGAGCGTACCGGCCGGAACCTCGTGGCCTTCGTCGTCAAGCACGCGGATGTCGTAGCCGGGCATGGGCTTGCCGGGCGAGCCCGCCTTGACTGGAAACGCACCAAGCCCGACAGGATTTCCGGACATGGCCCAGCCCGTTTCTGTCTGCCACCAATGATCAATGACATCCCGGCCCAGCTTTTCCTGCGCCCACTCGATCGTGGCTGCATCCGAACGCTCCCCAGCCAGAAAGAGGGTGCGGAACTTCGACAGGTCATATTGGCCAATCAGGTCGCCGTTCGGATCTTCCTTCCTGATCGCCCGGAAGGCCGTCGGGGCAGTAAACAGTCCAACAACACCATGGTCCTGAATGACACGCCAGAATGCGCCGGCATCCGGCGTTCCGACCGGTTTTCCTTCATAGACAATGGTCGCTGCGCCATGAAGCAAGGGGCCGTAGCAAATGTAGGAATGCCCGACGACCCAACCTACGTCCGAGGCAGCCCAAAAGACCTCTCCGGGTTTGACGCCATAGTGGTTCGACATCGTCCAATTCAACGCCACCATATGGCCGCCAGTGTCGCGGACCACACCTTTCGGCTGCCCCGTCGTGCCCGAGGTATAGAGGATGTAGAGGGGATCTGTTGCGGCAACCGGAACGCACTCAGTCTTTTCCCCAGCCGCCAAAGCCGTGCTGACGGCCTCCGCAAAGTCCACATCCCGCCCCGGCGTCAACGTGCAGGGAAGTGTCTCGCGTTGCAGGATCAGGCAATGGTCCGGCTTCGCAGTGGCAATTTCGCACGCCTCATCGAGAAGAGGGTTGTAGGCGATGACGCGATTGGGCTCGATCCCGCAGGAGGCCGAGATGATCAGCTTCGGCGCGGCGTCGTCAATGCGGGTGGCCAGTTCACGCGGCGCGAAGCCTCCAAAGACGACGGAATGGATGGCCCCCAAACGCGCGCAAGCCAGCATGGCAAAAACGGCTTCAGGAACCATCGGCATGTAGATGACGACGCGGTCCCCCTTGCCTACGCCTAAGCTTCGGATCACCGCCGCCAAGGCGCTGACCTGATCGCGAAGGTCGCTGTAGGTATAGCGCGCCACAGTATCCGTCACCGGACTGTCGTAGATCACCGCCAGCCGGTCACCGTTGCCTGCTTCAACGTGGCGGTCAACGCAGTTGTAGCAGGTATTGCAAGTGGCACCTTCAAACCAACGGCCATAAACGCCGCTTTCCGGCGAAAACGCCCTTGGTGCAGGTTCAAACCAATCGATGTCCTTGGCCGCATCTTCCCAGAATGCTTCGGGGTCTGCCTTCCAGGCGGCGTATGCGGCGTCGTAGCTCATGGGGTCACACCGACTGCGTCAGACCGCCGTCAACGCGGATGTTCTGGCCAGTGACATAGCTTGCGTCATCCGACGCGAGGAAAGCGATGATCTTGGACAGCTCGCGCACTTCGGCATAGCGCCCCATCGGGATACGCGCGACCCGGTCTTCCTTTTCGGGAAGGCTGTCGATGAAGCCCGGCAGCACGTTGTTGATGCGAACGCCCTGCTTTGCATATTCCGAGCTGACCAGCTTGGTGAAGCCTGCAAGACCCGCACGAAAAACGGCCGAGGTCGGGAAATCCGGGTCCGGTTCGAAGACCGCGAAAGTAGAGATGTTGACGATGGAGCCGCCACCTTGCGCGACCATCGTCGGCACCACCAAACGGGTCATCCGAATGGCATTCAGGAGGTAGTAGTCCATCCCGAGGTGCCAGTCTTCGTCTGTCAATTCAAGGACTTGCCCTTTGGGCCCGTGACCAGCATTGTTGATGACCGCGTCGACGCGACCATACTTTTCCATCGTGGCGTCAAAGAACGCGGCAAGGTCCTCCGGCACGAGGTTGGAGCCGGTGAAGCCCAGCCCGCCAAGCTCTTGGCCCAGTGCTTCGCCTTTTCCAGAAGACGACATGACGGCGACGTCGAAGCCCTTTTCTGCCAGCGTGCGGGCGGCGTCCGCGCCAATCCCGCTTCCGCCGCCAACGATCATTGCAACTTTCTTGTCCATGCGAAGTCCCCTTAGCAGGTATAGTTCAGGCCCAACCGACCGCCATCGACGTAGATCGTCTCGCCGGTGATGTAGCTGGCCTTGTCCGAGCACAGGAAGGCCACGACGTCGCCGATCTCTCGCGCGGTTCCGGGGCGGCCAAGCGGCGTGCGCGACATCGCGACCTTCAGTGCCTCGGGGTTGGCGTTGACGCCGGCCATCATCTCGGTGTCGATCGAGCCCGGCCCGACCGCGTTGACCCTGATGCCGCTCTTGGCAAGCGCCAGCGCCGCGACCTTGGTCAGCTGCATCACGCCCCCTTTTGAAGCGCAGTAGGCCGGAATGGCAGGGATAGCGACCTGCGCGTTGATCGACGACATGTTGACGATCGCGCCCTTGATGCCGGCGGCCACCATCTCGCGTGCGGCGCGCTGCGTGGCCACGAAGACACCGCGCAGATTGACGGCCAGCACCTTGTCAAACGTCTCCAAGTCGTAGTCGAGAAAGTCGCCCGGCATCGCGATGCCTGCGTTGTTGACCAGCGCCGCCACAGGGCCATGCTCGGCCAGGATCTGGTCGAAGATCGCGTTCACGGCCACGTCGTCACCCAGATCGCAGGCCAGCGCGGCGCGCGCGCCAAGGGCCTTGCCCGCCTCTGCGACACCCGCCGCGTTGATGTCTGCCAGGATGACGTCGAAGCCTTCTTCGATCAGCGCCTCCGCAGAGGCGTATCCGATGCCTTGTGCCCCGCCTGTCACCAGCGCGATTGGTTTCTCTGTCATGGGGTCATCCTTCATATCCGTAGATCTTTTTTGCCGACGCCGCGCTGATCAGTCCGGCGCGAATGTCGGCGGCCACTGATGCGGGGTCTCTTTTCTCTGGCGCACCATAGCCACCGCCGCCCGGTAAGCTCAACTTCAGTCGCGAACCATTCTTGACCAGTTGCCGGCCCTTGCTCCGCAAAGGCGTGCCATCCGCCAACTCAACCCGTCCCGGTGCGCCTTCACCGCCACCGTTTCTGCCTCGCGCTGGGTTCTCAACACGGTCGAACATCGCGTTGAAATAGAAGTCGTAATCCGCGCGCGGCTCAATCTCGATGATCTGGCCAAGGCCGCCACGATGCGTGCCTGCCCCGCCCGAGCCTTCGCGCAGTTCCTTCCGCCAGACAACAATCGGCCCGACATGTTCGGTGGCCTCAACACTCATCGTTGAGACACCCGACGGAAAAGCAGTTGCGGACAAACCATCCAGTGTGGGTCGCGCGCCTGTGCCGCCAGAGTTGAACATGAGGATTTCCGCGTTTGGAAGGTTGCTGCCGGGTTCGCTTGGCCGGGCCGAGATCTGGATGTTCCAAAGCGCACTGGCACCCTCGGCCGGTACGAGGTCCGGCAGGGCCTCGTGCAAGGCCCCCAGAACCACGTCGGGGACGAGGTGACCCAGAACGTGGCGCACGGAGACAGGCGCAGGCCTCTTGGCGGCAAGAATGCAGCCCTCTGGTGCCGTGATTTCAAAAGGTGCCAATGACCCCGTGTTGTTCGGGACCTCTGGCGCGATGGCGCATTTCAGAGCGTAGCAGGCATAGGCCCGCGTGTAGACTTCGGGCACGTTGACGCCGAATGCGCTCATGCCGGAGGTCCCGTCGAAGTCGGCGGCCAGTTTGTCACCGCTGACGTCAAGGCGCACCTTCATCAGGACCGGCGCGTCGTAGCCATCGACCTGCATCTCGTTGGAGAAGCAGCCGTCCGGCACCTTCTCGATCGCGGCCAGCGTCGCGCGGCGACTGGCGTCCATGATGAAATCGGCCAGCCCGTCAATATCGGCCAGATCAAACTCATCCAGCATAGCCTGCAGGCGGCGGTTTCCTGCGTCGTTGCAGGCCGCGAGTGAATAGATATCGCCTACGGTCTGGTCCGGCGTGCGCACGTTTTCGCGGATGATCCTGATCATGAAGTCGTTGACGCTGCCACGCTCGGCAAACTTGGAGATCGGGATCAGAAGGCCTTCTTCAAAGACTTCGCCCGCGTCCGGACCAAAGCCGCGCCCGCCGATATCGACCACATGCGCCGTGCAGGCGAAGTAGCCGATATGAACACCAGCGCGGAAGACCGGGGTGACCATTGTGATGTCGTGAAGATGTCCCGTCCCTTTCCAGGGGTCATTGGTGATGTAGACATCGCCTTCGAAGATGTTCTGGACACCGATCTCTTCCGCGAAATGCCCGACACTTTCGGCCATTGCGTTAACATGGCCCGGCGTGCCGGTGACAGCCTGCGCGATCATTCTGGCCTGACGGTCAAAGAGACCCGCCGAGAGATCGCCGGCTTCACGCACCGAAGTTGAAAAAGCCGTTCTGATCAAAGTCGTGGCCTGTTCTTCCACCACCGCGATCAAACGGTTCCACATGATCTGATAGTCAATCGCTGTCGGTGTCATCCGTTGACCTCCTTCCGCGTGATCAGAAGTGCGCCATCCGTTTCCAGCCTGACTTTGAACGCCGCCGAAACGATGGTTGAGGTTTCATCCTCGGTGATGACGGCAGGTCCGTCGACGACATCGCCCGGCTGCAAGGCGGAGCGTTCGATTTCCGTGGCGCTCAGACTCTGACGTTGTCCCGCATCAAAAATCGACCGCGCCGAAGTGGTTTGCCGCGCTTGGACGGTGTTTGGCGCCGCTGTGGGCGGAACTGGGGGCACAACGGTCGAGACGTTCAAAGCCCAGTTCGTGATCTCAACCGCGAGACCTTCGATCGTGCGGCCAAAGAGCGTTCGATAAGCGTCTTCGAACCGCTCCTGCAGATGAGTTGTGTCGGCCTCGGTAAACTCGGACTTCCCGGGCAACACCGGGATTTCCCACCCTTGCCCGGAATAGCGCATGAACACCGTCATGTTGCGTTCAACCGTCTTGTCACCTGCCCCCATGGCAACAAAGGCAGAAGCTTCGGCGTCCAGCTCGGCAATCATGCTGTTGACGCTGCCGGCATCGAAGGTGTCGAGACTTTGGTAGTGGCCGCGCGTGGCTTCATAGCTGAAGGGCGCGCGAAGGAAGCCAATGGCAGAGCCGACACCAGCACCGGGCGGTACGATGATCTTGTCGATGCCAAGTTTCTCGCAAAGGCGACTGGCATGCAGCGGTGCGCCACCGCCAAAGGCTATCATGGTGAAGTGTTCGATATCTCGCCCGTGTTCCACCGTGTGAACCCGGGCGGCGTTTGCCATGTTCTCGTCCACCATTTCGGTGACGCCGAAGGACGCCTCGGTGGCCGAAATCCCCAATGCACCAGACAGCGCCTGATCAACCGCATCGGCTGACAGTGCCGGATCCAGTGGGATCTTGCCGCCAGCGAACCCCGCCGGATCCAGCCGACCGAGGATCAGGTTCGCATCTGTCACGGTCGGTGCCGTACCACCCCGCTGGTAGCACGCTGGTCCCGGTTCTGACCCGGCAGATTTTGGCCCGACCTGGATGCGCCCGAGACTGTCCACAGAAGCAATGGAGCCCCCGCCCGCGCCGATCTCGACCATTTCGACGACGGGCGTCGACACGACCATGCCGGATCCCTTCTTGAATCTGTAGGTGCGTGCGATTTCAAACGTGTTGGCTGATTTCGGCGCGCCGTCTTCGATCATGCATATCTTGGCCGTGGTGCCGCCCATATCGAAGCTGAGGGCCTTTTCGATTCCGTGCGCGCGCGCGTATCCCGCAGCAAAGATCGCACCACCGGCCGGACCTGACTCCAACAGTCGGACAGGCTGCTCGATCGCGGTATCAACGCTTATCAAGCCGCCGCCCGAGTGCAGCATGAACACAGATGCGCTGATCCCCGTGTCCTTCAGGCGATCGACCAGGCGACCGAGATAATCCGCAACCTGTGGCTGAACATAGGCGTTGGCGATGACGGTGTTGAACCGCGGCAGCTCTCGCATCTGGGGCGACACGACGGACGAAAGCGAAATCGAAAGGTCCGGCATCGCCCTGGCAAGCGCTGCCGCCATTTTCTGTTCGTGCAGCGGATTCGCGTAAGCGTGCATGAAGCCAACTGCAACGGCGTCGTATCCACCGGCTTCGACCACGCCCACGAGGCGCGCGACGTCTTCATCGTCCAACGCCAATAGCACCTCGCCCGTGGCGGCGACGCGTTCTTCGGCGACGTGGCGATGCTCTCGCGGGACAAGGGGTTTGGGCAGTTGAAGGTTCAGGTCATATTGCTCGAACCGATTTTCCGACCGCATCTCGATGACATCGCGGAAACCGGCCGTTGTGATGAACGCGGTCTTGGCCCCGCGTCGTTCGATCAATGCGTTCGTGACCAGCGTCGTGCCGTGGATGATCTGGCTAATGCGATCCTTGGCCACGCCGCTTTCGGCGCACACCGTCTCAATGCCTTTCAGGATGGCCGCTTCAGGCGCCTCATAGTCGGTCAGAACCTTGGTTGTCGTCAGACGACCATCATGTTCAAGGGCGACATCGGTGAAGGTGCCACCGATATCGACGCCAAGTCGAACGTTCATACCAATCCTTTCCAGACTTGGTTGGCCGTGAAGGCCAGATCGTAGATACGCGATGTCAGCTTGGCCCGAGGCGCTGCAGTCATGTCCGTCAACGGCAGCGGCAAGTCCGAAGGGTCCATGCCGGTCAGAAGATCAGCCATCGCAATACCAAACAAGGTACCAGTTGTGATGCCGCGCCCATTGTAGCCAATCGCCGTCCAAAGTCCCGGCGCAAGCTGATGGACGCGCGGCAAGTGATCCGGCGTCATTGCAATCTGGCCATGCCAAGCATCTTCGAAGGTCACGCGACCGAGTTCAGGAAAGATTGCACTGATACGCTTTTCCGCCCAGCGCCGGGTCAAACCGCTGTCCTTGTCGCCAATGACCCGGCCCATGGTGCCGATCAGTAGTCTGTCCTTTGCATCGCGGCGGACGTTGAACATGATTTGTCCGGTGTCCCAAACACCTTGTCGTCCGGGCAGGATATGCGCCGCGGCCTCGCCCATTGGGGCCGTTGCGAATTGAAGATAGTGGATCATCGTGAAGACGTTCTTCAGACCCGGCCACAATTCGTCCGTATATGCGTTTGTGCCCAAGACGACGGCCTTCGCTCGAACTGTCCCGACGGAAGAGGTGACGCGCCACGTCTCACCGTCCCGGTCGAGACCTTCGACCCGCGCTCCGGTTGTGATTTTTGCACCCGCTGCGACGGCCGCGCGGGCCAAGCCACGGCAGTACCCCATCGGGTTGATCGTCCCGGCGCGGTGGTCCAGCAGCCCACCGTGGAACGCCTTGGTGCCCACCATCTTGGCCACATCCTCGGCGCCCAGAAGGTCAACAGGTTCTCCGATGCGCTGCCATTCCGCATGCCTTGCCTTCAGGTCGTCGAGGCCCGCTGGCCCGTGCGCTGCATGGATTGTTCCAGTCTTGGTGGCCTCGCAACGGATCTGATGTTTTTCGATCAGATCGAAGACCACCGACGGCCCATCGCTGAACCGACGCAGAAAACGGTCGCCATAGTCCTTGCCAAGTTTCTCGCGTACCTTCGCAGGCGGTAGCCAAACCGCGGCATTGACCAAGCCCACATTCCGACCGGATCCGCCAAAGCCTATGTGATTGGCTTCCAGAACATGCGCTGAGAGCCCCTTCTGCGCACAATGCAAAGCTGTGGAAAGCCCAGTAAATCCGCCGCCGACGATCGCAACATCTACGACGCCTTCGGGAAGTGAGGCGCCTTCGGCCTCGACCTCTTCAGACGTCATATCCCAAAGTGAAATTGGCTTTGAACGATCCATAGTTTGACACCAGATTTTACCGCGCTCACAGCTTGCTGTCTTATTTCATACGTGTCAATATAGTGAAAATTTGTTCCGTATTTCAGCACACTTTCGAGGAATGTGAATGGCAAAGCTCAAAACAACTGCAGCCGAAATGGTGGCCGCGGCCCGGGCGCGCATCGAAGAAGTCGAGACCGCCGACCTTATCAAGATGGTCGAAGATCCTGACGTTGTCATCGTTGATATCCGCGACATCCGAGAGCGGCAGCGCACCGGCTTTATCCCCGGCAGCGTCCATGCCCCGCGCGGCATGATCGAGTTTTGGGTAGACCCGGATAGCCCCTATTTCAAAGAGGTTTTTGGGCAGGACGACAAGAAGTACGTGTTTCACTGCGCCAGCGGCTGGCGGTCTGCCCTGACAGTGGCCACGCTGCAGGACATGGGTTTTGATGCTGCGCATCTTAAGGAGGGGTTTTCAACCTGGGCCCAACATGGCGGTCCGGTGGAAAAGCCAGAGCCCCGCGACTAAAGCCGACCAAGACTTTCTGAAACGGCGCGGGCTGCATGCTGCACATGCGCGCCGATGCGTTCCATATCCCCGTTGGCAAGGTTGACGTCCGGCACTGACACACCCAGTGCGCCGATCGTCTCTCCGTTCGGCAGGACGATCGCGGCGCCAAAACTTAAGATATTCTGGCGAAACTCACCCGTGTCGATTGCATATCCCCGTAGACGCGTTTCCGAGACATCCTTGTCCAGTTCGTCCATGTCCGTGATCGTGCGGTCGGTAAAGCGTTCAAGCGAGCCAATGATCTGATCACGCAGTACGCGGTAGTCGGCGGCCAGGATCGCCTTGCCGGTTCCAACGCAATGCAATGGGGCAGTGCCGCCAATCGGATTCCAAGAACGAATGGGCTTCGTGCTTTCGACCTTGTCGATGTAGACGACGTTCAGTCCGTCGCGCACGGCGAGATAGATCGTCTCTTTCGTTTCTTCCGAGAGATAAAGCATCATTTGCGATGCAGCGGTGCGGAGATTCAGGTTTTCGACGACGGACCGCCCGACCTGCCATGTCTTTAGCGTCGCCGAGTAGGTCTTGTCTGGTTCGCGCCGCACATAGCCAAGTGCGCTGAGCGTCTGCAAAAGCCGGAACGTATTCGACTTTGTCAGCCCCAGTTCCCGCGACAGCTCCGAGACCCCCATACCGGCCTTCAGCGTCGTGAGTTTTTCGAGGATCGTCAAACCTTTCGACAGGGTGGAGTCGACGCGCGGTTCGGTCTCGTTAGACATCTGCAACCTCGTTGCTTTTCGGGTGTGGGGCGAATGAAGGCGGTTCGTGCGCTTTGATCGGGTCTGGTGGCCCATCGTGCTTGCGCACGTCAACCCTTGCCGAATGCGCAGCCGGGCTTTGGCTGAACTCCGAGGTTCGCAAATCGTGTGTGAGAACGTTTGGATTTCCGTGACGGTCTCTGCGACCCGGCGCATCAAAGTCTGGGTCATACCACGCTCCGGTCCACAGAAAGACAGAGCCTTCGGCGATATCGGACGTCACGCGCGCCCCGGCAAGGCAGCGTCCGCGTGCGTTGAACAATTCAATTGTATCGCCGTCGGAAATTCCTCGCGAGGACGCGTCTGCCGGGTTGATAAGCACCGGCTCGCGCCCTGAAATCTTGGCTGATCGACTGAGCGCGCCGTTGTCGAACTGACTGTGGAGGCGCGTGCCCGGTTGGCCGGAGATCAGGGCCAGTGGATACGCCTCGGCCACATCGGGCGCCCAGTCGCGCGGTTCAACCCATGTCGCGTGTCCCTTGCATTCGGCAAGCCCGAAGCCCGCAACCTTGTCCGAGAACAACTCAATCCGACCGCTTGGCGTTTGCCTTGGATTTGCGCCGGGATCTTGCCGAAACTCGGACAGGAAAACCTGATCTGGCGAAGGGTCCGGCAGCTCGATGATGTCGCCTTGGATGAAATCGTCCCAATCAGGCAGGGTTTCACCATTCGCATGAGCAACCGCCTGCGTGTCCGACCACAACATGCGCAGCCAGTCCTCTGCATCGCGGCCTTCCGTGAAAGCCTCTTCCGTGCCAAGTCGCCGCGCGAGGTCTGCATAGATTTCGTACTCTACCCGCGCCGCGCCCGGCGGATCAGCCGCTTTCGGCATCGGCACGAGGATATTGTCGGTCTGACCGCCCCCGAAATCGGTGCGTTCCTGAGCCGAGGCGATGGGCAGCACGATGTCTGCGTGCCTCGCGGTCGACGTCCAGTTGATCTCGTTCACTATGATCGTCTCAGGACGTTGGAAGGCTTGGCGTAGACGGTTGAGGTCCTGATGATGGTGAAACGGATTGCCCCCGGCCCACCAGACAAGCCGGGCGTCGGGCAATGTCAGCGTCTGGCCATCATAACGGATGTCCTGACCGGGGTTCAGGAGCATTTCAGAGATCATGGCAACCGGAATAAAGGCGGACACCGGGTTGACCCCTTGCGGCAGATGCCCCCACCGAAAGGGACGGCCAATATTTCCGATATGCGCATTCACACCGTAGCCGACCGTGTATCCCCCACCCGGCAACCCGATCTGCCCCAAGAGCGCCGCAAGGGAAACGCATGCCCAAAGCACCTGCTCTCCCCAGTCCGCGCGCTGCAATCCTGCCGCACAAGTAATCATCGTGCGTTTCGACGCCATCTCGCGTGCAAGTGACCTTATGCGATCCGCATCAAGCCCGCTGATTTCCGCGGCCCAATCCGCAGACTTTGCGACACCGTCCGACTGGCCGAGAAGGTAGGAAATAAACTCTGCCGAACCCACGGTGTAGCGGTCCAAGAAGGCTTCGTCGTGCAGCCCCTCTTCCACCAGAGTATGCGCAAGTGCCAGCATGATGGCCGTGTCCGACCCGGGTCGCGGCGGCAGCCACTCTGCCCCGACCGAAGCGTCAACATCGCCCTTCAGCGGGCTGATGTTCACAAAGCGCACTCCGCTGTCGATGCATCGTTTCAGGTTGTCGGCCATACGGTGCCGTGACGCGCCGCCGTCGCAGATCTGCATGTTTCGCATCGGCAATCCGCCGAAGAGCACGACAAGGTCCGAATGCTCTGCGATGACGGTCCATCGCGTCGCCTCGACAACATGTTGACGATAACTGCCGCCGACATAATGCGGCATCGCGACGAGGGCCGCGTTGTAGCTATAGTTTCCCTCAGATCGGACGAACCCGCCGATCGTGTTCAAGAACCGCTTCAACTGACTTTGGGCGTGGTGAAAGCGACCTGCGCTGGCCCAGCCGTACGAGCCGCCGAAAATGGCTTCATTGCCGTGTTCCGTACGAATCCGCGTCAGTTCTGACGCGACATGACCCAACGCCTCGTCCCAGCTGACTTCGACAAATGGATCGCGGCCGCGCTCTCCTTTTTCGCCCTTCAACCAACTCTCGCGGATTGCCGGGCGCAGAACCCGGGCACGTCCGTTGAGACCTTCAGGAATGTTCCTGTTCAGTGGGGAAGGATCGGGATCCGACGGGTGGCCTTGAACGTCGACAATCCGTCCATCTTCCGTACGCAGCAGCCCGATGCCCCAATGGGAAGACGACAGTGTTCGGCGATCATCAGGCACGGCAAATCGTTCCGGTATGCAGAATGGTTATATCATTAATTGACACGTTCTGACTGTCCTGTCATCGGTAAATCGATGGAGGTGAGAATGCCCGCACCCAACACTTCGGATGTTCTGGTTCAAAAAGGTCGCCCCGCGAAAACCGAAGGGCGCGCGGTAAATATGCCGGTCGAAACAGGCTCCACAATGGTGTTCGACACAATGGCTGCCTTCGAAGCCGCGCGGGATGCCCGATATCAAAGCGGTACGATCTACTATGGACGATATGGCAACGCCGCCGTGTATGCCTTGGAGGAGGCGCTGTGCGCGCTGGATCAGGCCGACGGGTGTGTTCTGACATCATCCGGGGTTGCAGCGATTTCGTGCACTTTGATGGCCTTGGCGAAGGCTGGCGACCATGTGCTCGTGGCCGACAATATCTACGGAAACACGCGAAACTTCTGCGATGCCATGTTGGTTCGGCAAGGAGTTGAAGTTTCGTATTTCGACCCAATGATCGGCGCGGACGTTGAAAACCTTTTCCAACCGAACACACGCGTTCTGATGTTCGAAGCGCCCGGGTCCGGCACGTTTGAGACGCCGGACATTCCCGCCGTCGCGTCGGCCTGCCGTAGCGCTGGCGTCGTCTCGGTCATCGACGCAACGTGGCCATCGCCCATTTTCTGTCAGCCGCTGTCGCTTGGCGTGGATGTCGTTGTCACCTCGGGCTCCAAGTATCTGAATGGGCACTCCGATGCGATGATCGGCACAATTCTGGGCAACGGCGATCTGATCCAGCGCATTCGCAAAACGGTCATGACAATCGGTGACAAACCCGGCGGACAGGAAGTTGCGCTGTCGCTGCGTGGACTGCGCACACTGAAACTGAGGATGGAGCATGCCGATAAGGCCGGGCGCGAGATGGCTGCATGGCTTCAGAAACAAGATGCCTGCATGACGCTTTTGCATCCTGCCTTTGAAAGCTGCCCGGGCCACGCGTTCTGGAAGCGCGACTTCACCGGCGCCGCTGGCTTGTTCGGCGTGGTCTTCCGGGCATCCTCGCAAGCGGCCGTCCATCGTTTTGTCGATGCGTTGCAGCACTTCGGTATCGGCGTCAGCTGGGGTGGGTATGAGAGCCTTGCTCTGCCCGTCACTCCGAACCGAACCGCATCAAACTGGACAAGTGAGGGCCACCTTGTCCGTTTCAACATTGGTCTGGACGACCTTGAAACACTGAAAGCCGATCTGACCCAAGCCTTACCATTGCTGGAGAGCTGACGCGCATGAACCGTATCGACCATTTCACCGTTGGCACATCGGCGCTGACCAAAGGACAGACCGACCTGACGGACCTGCTGGGTGCCACGGTGCCTGCAGGATCGAAGCATGACGCGATGAGCACGCATAACTGCGTCTGCCAGGCCGGGAACGAGAGCTTTTTTGAGTTGATCGCCGTCGATCCTGACGCGCCCGATCCGGGCCGGACACGATGGTTCACGCTGGACGATCCGGTCACTCAGGCCCGCATTGCGGCGCGTCCGCGTGCGCTTTGCTGGGTCGTGAACACGCCGGATCTGGATGCAGTCGTGGCCGCGTCGCCGGTCGACTTGGGAGAGGTCGTGCACTTTCAACGCGGTGACAGGACGTGGCGCCTGACCGTGCCGCAGGATGGGTCCCTGCCTGAAGGGGGCCTTTTGCCGGCCTTCATCGAATGGTCGCCCGGGCCGCATCCGAGCACAGGTCAACAGGACGTCGGCCTGAAGCTTCGCAGCATCCGGCTGACACACCCCGAGCCGAACAAGCTTAAGACAATCCTGACCCAACTTGGCGTCGATCATTTGGCAGACGTTTTCGAAGGCCCAAGGGCTTTGGCCTTTGAGGTGTCGGCCCCAGCGGGAACAATCGTTCTGGATTGATCGGTTTTTGCGCAGAGAGGCTGACCCGGCTCTGAGGTCAGCTCTTCGAGGGCCGGACCGTCTTCGCGTCCGCCTTGCCTTTGTCGAACTCTGCGCGTCGTCGGGCGATTTCCGCCGGGCTGAGGTTGGCGGCGTTGGAATAGGATGATTGCCAATCAGGGTCGCCATTCCAGACCAGCGGGGATTGAACCGTGGTGCGCGGCGCGGTGGCCGATTGAAGAAGATCCACCGCCAGTCGGGCGAGCAATATTTGCGAGGCTGGATCATTGGGCCGCCCGGCACTGTTGCCGAGGGGAAGATTGCTGAACAGCAGACGCGGAACGCCGACATGTTCCACGATGTCCCGCGCCGCCCCCATGACGACGGTTGCGATCCCGGCCTGTTCCAGGGCGCGCGCGGCCAGACTGGCGGATTGGTGGCAGACTGGACAATTGGGGACGAGGACGGCGGCATCGACACCATCCGTCTTGCAGCGGGCAACAAGTTCAACGCAATCGACTTCTGTGGTCGTCCGCTGCGAACGATTGGTCGGAAGGCCATGAAACCGCGGCGCGAGACGTCCGATATATCCCTCTGCCTGAAGCTGTTGGAAGGCGCGCAACGGAAAATACGTCCCCTGATCTTCGGCTGTCGTATGCTCGCGGTCGTAGGCAATATGCGAGATGCGCAAGTCAGGCTCGATCTCGGTCGTGGCCGAATAGACATCGTAGAACTTGGCAGAGCCATTGTAAGGCGCGCCCGGTCCCTGATCGCCCTTTTCCGCGCGAAACGGCGCGGCCGTTGTCACGATTGCAATCGAAGCCTCGGTCAACGGCTTCTTAGGGCGAACAAAGGGCACGTCCGGGAACGTTGCCCACCGGTAAGGCGCCCCGAAGCCAAGCGCTTGGTAATAGCTTCTGATCCGTTCCAGGTATGGCAGCGCGTCGCCGGACACTAGTGTTCTTCCTGTCGAAGCCGATCCTTCAGGTATTCGCCGTACCGCCCGAGCGAAGTGATAAAGGCCCAGTAAATGAAGGCGACGAACAAGTAGGTTTCCATATAATAGGCGACCCATTCGCCAGTGCCAAAGGCGGCGCTGGCGGACGCAAGAAGGTCAAAGAACCCGATGATGATGACGACGGCGGTTTCCTTGAAGGTCACAACGACCATGTTGATCGTCGCAGGCAGCGCATGCCGGAAGACTTGCGGCAAGACGATCAGCCAAAGCGTTTGCCATTTCCCAAGTCCAAGCGCCTGTCCGGCTTCGTATTGACCATTGGGTATGGCTTGAAAACCGCCCCGGAAGACCTCTGCCTGATAGCACGCAAAGAACAAGGCAAAGGCGATGATGACGCGCCAGATCTTGTCGCCTTGCAACCATTCGGGCAGCAGGATGGGCAGGACGACCGCGGCCGTGAACAACGTTGTCAGAAGCGGCAAGGATCGGATGAAATCGATCAAAAGCGTCGCGACCAATCGCAATACGGGCAAGCGTGACCGACGCATCAGCGCAAGCCCGAGCCCCATGGGCATGCCGAGTAGAACAACCGACGAGAACAGGAACAAGACCAGGGAAAGGCCGCCCCATTTATCGGTCGTCACCTGCTCCAGCCCGATCAGGCTGCCCTCCATAAGCAGATAGTATGCGGCGAAACCGATGATCCAAAGCGTTGCGATGCGTGACGCGGACCAAAACCAAGGGATGCAGGACAGGACCACCGTCGCAATGATGGCAATGGCCGCCGATGTCGATCGCCAGTGCTCGTCAAACGGATAGAGGCCAAAAAGGATGAGCCTGTGCCGCGCGTCGATGACCGACCAGCAGGCACCCGCCTTGTCGTCTTGGCAAAGTGCCACGTCTTCGGCGCTGAAGACGGCCCTGACCAAAGCCCAATCGATAGCAACCCAAGCCATCCAAGCCAGAAGCAAACCGACGCCGATTGTCAGCGCAGTATCAAGCGGCGTGGCGAATGCGCGGCGTTTCCAATCTGCGATCCGGGCAGAACGAGGGGGCGCGCTCATGATCCGTATCCTTTGAGCGCCAAGCGGCTGTTCAGAAGCGTCACAAGCTGCGCGATGATGAAGTTAACAAGCAGGAAGGCACCCATGAGGATCGCAATCAGTTCAAGCGTTTGCCCGGACTGAGTGATCGACGTCGACACGATGTAGAAAAGATCCGAGAACCCGATCGCGACACCGACAGTGGTGGCCTTCATCGTGAAAATCCACTGGTTGCCCAAAGGTGGAACAATGGACCTTAGCGCCATCGGCATTTTGATCGTCCACCAGACCGCAAAGCGACCAAGGCCCAGACTTTTGCCCGCTTCCACCAAGCCTTTTGGCACCTCGTCGAGGCCACCGCGCACGACCTCTCCGATATAGGCCGCGCTGTAGAGCACGATACCGATGATCATCGCCACCAGCTCGACGGAGAGGTTCAAGCCCTCTCGGAAGCGCAGTCCCTTGAGGAATGGCACCGAAACGACATTGCTGCCTTCCGGCACCAAGGTTGCGATTGCCAGCGCAAATCCGGCCACGACCACGCCAAGCCAGATCAAGATACCCGTCCATGCGCTCAATCGGGATCGCAGAAGCCCCCAGCCCAACGCCACCGCCATCACGACAAGGGCAACAACACTCCAGAGGGGAATGGTCAGAACAGGCACCACGATGCCCCGGTTCGACATGAAGACGAGGTCGGCAATGGAATAGGCCTGTTTGGGGCCCGGAAAGTGGATGAGGATCGAGTACAGAAATACGATCTGCAGGATCAGCGGGATATTGCGGAAGATCTGCACATAGACGCTGGAAATCGCCTTGAGGCCGGGGTTTTCGCTGTCGCGCATGGTGCCGATAAGGAAGCCCAGAACTGTCGCGAAGATGATTGAAATCAGCCCGACGAAGACAGTGTTCAGGAACCCGATAAAGAGCGTTCTGCGATAGGTGTCGTCGATGCTGCGTTCGATCAGCGAGAAGGAGTAGCTCCACCCCGTGTCGCGGTCGAGAAAGTTGAAACCCGAGGTGATCCCGAGTTCTGCAAGATTGATCCGGGCACTGAAATAGGCGCTGACGGCAATGGCGATAACCAGAACGACAACGCCGATCTGCACCCCAACCTCGCGGAATGTCATCCGCCTGAAATCCCGCCAGCCCAGCATCTGACTACCTTTGCTTCAAAAAAGGCTGCCCCGAAAGAAGGGGCAGCCTTGTGTCTTCGGATCAAATGACCTCAGTCGAGGATCGGGGTGTAGAGAACGCCGCCGTTGCTCCAGAGATTGTTCAAGCCACGCTCAAGCTTATAGGGCGAACCTTCACCAAGGTTGCGATCGTAGATCTCTGCGAAGTTGCCCATTTCGGCGATCATTTCCTTCGCCCAGGTTTCCCGCAGGCCAAGACGCTCACCCATGCCCGGGTTCACGCCAAGAAGACGCGCGACAGTCGGGTTGGGCGGGTTTGCCGCCATCTCTTCGACATTGGCCGAAGTGACACCTTCTTCCTCGGCCTTCAGCAGTGCGGCCAGCATCCAGTTCACGATATCGACCCATTCGTCATCACCCTGACGCATAGCGGCCGAGATCGGTTCAGCCGACAGTTTGTCTTCCAGGATCATATGTGTGTCAGCATCTTCGAACTGCGTCGCCAGCAGAACGGCGATGGAGGGACCCCATGCGGCATAGGCGTCGCAGCGCCCTGCCTTGTAGGCGCCGATCACCTCTGCAGTCTTTTCGAAGCTGACCATGGTGTGTTCAACTTCTTCCGACTTCAGATGGTCTGCGACGATGCGTTCGATCGTGGTGCCAGCGGCAACACATACCGTGCCGCCATCCAGATCAGTGGCCGTCGTCGCACCAAGCTCCTTGCGGACCATCAGCTGGGCGCCGCCAAAGAAGTAGGGGTTCGAGAACTGAAGACCGAGTTCCGTATCGCGGCCCATGGTCCAGCCGGTTGCCTTGATGACAACATCAACGTCACCCGACTGGAGCGCCGGGAAGCGCTGAGCCCAGCTGAGCGGAACGATCTGGTTGGCGTCCTTGTCGCCAAGGATCATCACCGTCAACGCGCGGCAAAGGTCAATGTCGAGGCCCTTCCACTCGTTCTTGTCGTTCACTTCAACGAAGCCGAAGTAACTGCCGTTGTGACCGGAACATAGAAGCGTTCCGCGGTCCTGAACTGTTTTGAGTGTTGGGCTTTCTGCAAATGCTGCCCCGCCAGTCATGCTGGCGACTGCAATTGCTGCTGCGATCCATCCGCGCTTCATGGTCATCATTGTCTCCCTGCGTTCCATATATCAGCACAAGCTTTTTATATATCGAGACTGGCAGGCGCACTACATCGAGTCAAGAAAAATGCCCGACCGCACCGGCGCGCCGGAGCAACCGCCCTATTTTTGCGCTTTGAGCTGAAGTCAGGATCACAAGTGTGAGACAGCGCCATAAACAGCGCTTCATCCACGCTGCTTTGGATCAGTCGACGACGAAGATTGCGGCCGTAACGATCCCGAGTGCGGCCGCGAGGTTCTTCAGACTGACAACCGAGCTGTCGTAGCAAGCCATCGCGTCTTCCGGCAGGATGTAGGGATTGAACTCATCCCGATCTTCGCGTCGCAAGATGCTTTCGATGGATCGGTCGATCACAATGGATTCACCCGTGATCGGATTGCGCGAAAACAAAACCGCGCGTCTGTTTGCGTTCGTCAGTTTGGACCCACCAACGCAGTTCAGACCAAAGACCCCCTGCAAGAACCGCGTGCCGTAGCGCATCTCGCGCCCGTCGGGGATGGCGCCGGGCGCGTTGGCCAACACCGTTTCGGCTGTGTTGGACAAAAACACCTTCACGCCGGGCGGCGTCACCGAGCTTGGCACCATGAGCGGGTCTTGGAAGCAACCGCGCGAAGGAACCTCAAGCCTGTCACCGGCTATAAGGACGGGGTCTGGAAATGGCTGGCCACGCACGGCGCCGCGGATATCAAGCCGCTGCCTTTGACCGCCCCGGACCAGCGTAACACGAGCAAGATCTGCATCGGGACGGATGCCACCTGCATTCCGAAGTGCCGCGGACAAAGTACGAGATGTCGTGGAGGCCCCGCGCGCCGCCTGTCGTTGCGGGTCCCGGGTCTGCGCGTTTGATCCACCGATGATAACCTGTCGCGGTTCGAAAACTGCGCCGGAAACAAACACCTCGGCCTCGGCATAGTCTGACAGAAGGACCGAGACACGCGGTTTGATCTCGTACAACTCCTCTGCAACCAGCGCATTGGCAATGGCGGCTTCAACCTGTGCAGGGCGTCGCCCAGCGGCGGCGACAGAGCGCGCGAAAGGCAATCGGATGCGGCCATCGACGCCGATGACATAGTCGCCCGTGAACACGTCGTCCTGTTCGACAAAGACCTGAACGAGATCGCCGATGGACAGGACTTCCGGTCCACGGGTGCCAAGCAGCGATGCGCTGCCGCCGAGCTTGGCAGAAAAGCCGTCGCTGGCGACTTGGCCGGCGTCCGTGCATTGCAGACTGTTGATGAAGCCAGACGTGCCGTCCGTTCCGGGCGCCCGATAATTTGCTTGATACGCTTCGCCTTCTTCAGGGGCTTCCAGGTTCTCTGGTGTTTCCTGACTGGCGCATGCTGCCAGCAAAACCGCCAGCGCAGCAAAGGCTATCTTCGATATTGGCGTCATCTGTCTGCTCGAAACTTCCTGATGCAGCTTAGCCTGAATGCCCTGATATCGCGACAGAATATAGCCGGAAGCTTTTGCACCTATACGAAAGGCGATGACCCCGTGCCTTTTGCGCCGCAATCGAGCCGTCCGTGATGCTGCGAGACCACCGCCACAAAGGTAGTCAAGCTTCATCGCAACCCCGGAGCTGGATCAATGACATCTTCCCGCACCTTCCTCACCGCTCTGGCCACGAACGGCCTGAGTGAAATCGTTCAAAAGGTTTCTCGCATTGCCGTCGTTGTGGCGGTTGCTCGTGTTATGGAACCCGAGGCGATTGGGGTGGCTGCGGCGGCTATCGCGGCAGGCGATATTCTAAAATCACTCACGGAAACTGGTGTCGTCCAGCGCATTATCGCAGCGCCCGAGCGCGAGCTTGGGGCGGTGGTTGCGACTGGTCGGCGCCTCTTTTTCGCTTGGACGATCGGCCTATTCCTAACGCAATGCGCCGTCGCTCTCGCGATCTGGTTCTGGACCGGGGACGTGGTTGTTCCGGCCCTGATGGGACTACTTGCGCTCGAATATCTGGCGATGCCAGCTGGCATCGTGAACTGCGCGCTGGCCATGCGAGCCGGAAAGTTGACCGGAACGGCCACCGTTGCTGGCAGTCAGATCGTTGCAGCTAATCTTCTGACCGCCGCTCTTGCGGTCATCTGGCCTTCGCCTTTCGCGCTGATCCTGCCGCGTGTTCTGACGGCACCAATCTGGCTGATCGGCATGCGCTGGCTGCATCCTGTAAAGCTGGAAAAAGTTGCGCGTCCCGCTGCCGTGCGCCCTTTCCTTGGGTTTGGTGCCTGCATTCTTGGCAGTGAGTTCGTAAAGGCATTGCGCCTGCAGGCCGACAAGCTGCTGATTGGCGCACTTCTGGGCGCCGAGGCGCTTGGTATCTATTTCTTTGCCTTCAACGCGGGTCTCAGCCTTGCGACGTCTGCTTCGGTGGCATTCTCCCGCGTTGTGTTCCCGCGCATCGCAGCCTCTTCGGACCGTACGCGTGCCGCACAAGACGCCATCTGGCTGGCAACGCTTTTCACCGCGCCAGTCATCCTGCTTCAGGCGCTCTTGGCCCCGATCTATGTCCCGCTTCTATTTGGCCCGGACTGGGCGTTCATTGCCAACACGGTCTCGATCCTCTGCCTTGCCGCCATCCCGGCCATGCTCTGGTCCGGCACCGCCCAGTGGTACCGCGCCGAAGACCGCGCCGGCGTCGAATTGCAGGTGACCATCGCGATCACCGGTGCGCTCCTGCTCTCGACATGGCTGCTGGCGCCCTACGGCATTGAAGCCATCGCATGGGGTTACCTCGCAGTGACCACGATCATTCAGGTCGCTGCCTCCCTGCCCCTTCTTCTGACCCCGCGCACAAGGAACGCCTGATATGCCTCGTTTCTCTGTCATCGTGCCCTGCTTCAACGCCGAAGAGACGATTGAAGCGACCTTTGCCTCGCTCTTGGCGCAAACCGTAACCGACTGGGAAGTCATCTTTGTTGACGACGCGTCCAGCGACAAAACCCCTGCGATCCTCGATCGGCTGCTACGTAGTGATCCGCGCGTGCGCCTGATCCGCCAGCCCAACGCTGGACCAAGCGTTGCACGCAATCGCGCCGCCGAGGTCGCCAGAGGCGAGATCCTCGCTTTTCTCGACGCCGACGACATCTGGCTTCCGACCAAGCTGGCTTCGGTCGCGGCGGTTTTTTTGTCTGATCCGGAGTCGGACGGAGTCTTTGGCCGCATCGCCTTTTTCCGCGATATAGATGCGCCTGACACCACGACTTCGACCGTGCGTCCCGGTCGCCAGGTGCGTGACGACGTACTGGGCGAAAATCCGGCCTGCACCTTGTCGAACCTCAGTGTGCGTCGCGCGGCCTTCCTCGCGACCGGAGGCTTCGACGGCAAGATGCGTCACGCAGAAGACCTTGAATGGATGAACCGTGCCCTTGCCAACGGCCTCACACTTGTTGCGACCGAGGACTTGCATGTGCGCTACCGTGCCAGTGATTTTGGTCTCTCGGCAGATCTGAATGCAATGCACACTGGCTGGCGATCCGCAGTCGCCCCATTTGCCCGACCGGAAGAGTTGCGCGCGGCGGAAGCGCGCCATCTTCGCTACCTCGCACGCCGGGCGCTTCGGATCGGACAATCGCCGCGCATTGCCCGAAACCTCGCGCTGAGCGGCCTTCGCCGTGCGCCGCTGGCCTTCATGGGCGACGCACATCGCGGCCCGGCCACGCTGGCTGCGTGCCTTGTCGCCCCGATCATTCCCTCCCCACTGCGCCGCCGCGCCTTTTCCTGAGGAGTTGCCTTATGCCTCGTGCCTCCATCATCGTGCCCGCCTACAACACGCTTTCCACTTTGCCAGACACAATCGAAAGCCTGCTGAACCAGACCTATGACGATTACGAAGTGATTGTTGTTGATGACGGCTCTTCCGACGGGACAGCCGCTTGGGTCACGGCCCACACCGATCCACGCTTGCGCCTGGTGCGTCAGCTGAACCGGGGTCTTGCCGGTGCACGCAACGGCGGGATAGCGGCCGCACGTGGGGAATTCATCGGGTTTTGTGACGGTGACGACCTTTGGGAGCCCGGCAAGCTTGCCGCACATATTGAGCATCTGGACGCGTCGCCGGAGGTTGGCCTGTCGTTCTCGGGCTCGGCCCTGATTGACGTCGATGGCAAGGATCTTGGCATCGCCCAGCGCCCACGCATCAAGGATATCGAACCGCATCATGTTCTTCTGAGAAACCCGGTCGGGAATGGCTCGGCCCCGGTGATCCGCCGCGCGTGCCTTGACGATATAGCGTTTCGCCCGGCTGGCGAGGTTCGCGATTGGTGGTTTGACGAAAGCTTCCGCCAATCTGAAGACATTGAGTGCTGGTTGCGGATCGTTTTGACGACACGCTGGAGCATTGAGGGGATTGATGCGCCTCTGACCCGCTATCGCATTTTGTCGACCGGCCTGTCCGCCAACCTCGAACGCCAGTTCGAGACATGGATGCGCGTTGCCGAACGTGTGCGCGACCTGGCACCGGAATTTGCGGACGCCCATTTGCCCGCTGCACGTGCTTACCAACTGCGCTACCTCGCACGCCGCGCGATCACGATGGCCGACGGTCGTACCGCGCTCAGCCTGTCGCTGCGCTCGCTCGCAAGCTCGTTCCGCCCTGTTTGGGAGGAACCTGTAAAAACCGCGACAACTCTTGCCGCATCGCTCTTGCTTGCAAGCGGCGGGCGCTTCATCCTTCGGCGAGCACTTGGTGGCCAGATCGCATGAGACACATCGTTCATCTTGTCGATGACGTCAGTCCCGGGGGCGTGACGCGCCTGCTGGACTACATAAAATCATCCGATGACATGGCGGCTCTTGGCCGCCATGAGGTCGTTCAGGTGGATGGTGGCCTGTCACGACCGCCAAAGGTCAAGGCGGACGTGATTGTCAATCACGTCGTGCTGAGTTGGCGCAATGTGCCGTTCTTCATGGCTCTTCGTGCTCGCCATCGGCGGTGCCCGATTGTGCATATGGAGCACAGCTATTCGCCAGCTTTCGTGAAACTGCATGTCGCGAATACGGGACGTTTCCGGGCGATGCTGACCATTTCGCTGTCATTGTTCGACCGTGTCATCTCCATCAGCACTGCGCAGCGCGACTGGCTCACGGCTTTTGCGCGTTTGCCGGAAGACAAGGTTACGTTGGTTCCGCCATTCGTTGATATCTCTCGGTTCCTCGCCCTCGATCCGCCTTCCGGCGCCATCTGCAAGATCGGCGCGCTCGGCCGTCTTGATGGGCAGAAGGGCTTTGACATCCTTATTCGCGCCTTTGTTGCCGCCGATCTGCCGGGCGTCAGTCTGGAAATCTTCGGCGACGGCGCCGACCGGTCCGATCTGGAGGCGCTTTCCGCGGGACATGACCGTATCCACTTTCATGGCCATACCGAGGACCCGGTGGCGGCCATCGGCAGCGTCGATGCAATCGCCATGCCCTCTCGACGAGAGCCTTACGGCCTTGTCGCGCTCGAAGCGCTCGCCGCAGCGCGTCCGCTTCTGGTCAGCCGTGCAGACGGTCTGATCGACCATGCTGCGAATGGTGCGCTACCAGTTGCACAATTGACGACAGAATGCTGGGCCGAGGCATTGGCATCCTTGGTGCGCGGCCCACGCCATGACGGGACTGTTGCACGCAAGAATGTCCGCGATGCTGGACAGCGCTTTGTGAACGGATGGAGATCGTTGCTGGAGGACGTTGCGCCCTGAACCAATCAAGGTGTCAGGAGCGCTCTGCCATCTCGCGGAGATGGATGCCCAACATCAGAAGCGCAGGCCACAGCAGGTAGGCCTCAATCTCGATATTCTCTCCCATGGACAGGATGAAGAACACGAGCATGATGCCGAAGGGCAACCGCCCCTCTGGATGCACGACGGAGTCTTTGGCAACCACGGCAAGGTGGACAAGAAACGGCACTGCCCACGCCACGAACCCGACAACGCCTTTCACGAACAAAAGCGCCCACCACGTGTGATGCGATCCGATGGGCATGTATTCGACAAGATGCGGCCCGGGCTCCACCCGGCCATGGCCGAACCAGACGGCTTCATGTTCCCAACGCTCGCGCGCGATGCGCTGCAATGCCTCGCGCACGCGCGTGCTGTCTGCGCGGGCGCCTTTGAAGGCTGCGATGCCGTCGGTCACGCCGTTGATCATCGGGGTCCAAGCCGCCGCCATGGAAGCGGCCACCGAAGCGGCAACTGTCCATGCCCATGTCTTCAGAAGCAACGGCATCATGCGCGGACCCACCGATGCGACGACAAGCGCGACGATGCTCATCCGCGACTTCGACATCAGGATCATCGCGACGCCGGCCAGAATGCCGACCAGCATCCACCCGCGATGCTTTTCTTCCAGCGCGAAAAGAACGGCGACAACGCCCAGCAAGCCGGCGAACGGCGACCAGGGCGCAAAGAACTGCCAGCGAGGGGTCCAACTGGCTGGATCAAAGGTGAAAAAGTAGACCGTGAAGTATTCAGGGCCGGGTCCGCCAACGGCCTTCAAGGGCGACGTGAAGATCCGCTCTGGCAGGCCGATGAAAGGAGCTGCGGCGAGAATTGGCAGAAGGCAAAGCGTGACAAGCGCCAGCTTCGACTGTGCGCGCACGAGGACATCGCGGCGGATTTGCAGAACCGCCCCGGCGAGCGGAAAAAGCGCCAGCAACGCCCAACCCTTTGCCCAGCCGATGGAGGACTTGATCGTGCTTTTCAGACCGAGATCCCAGCTGATGTGACCACCCCAAAGCGCGACCAGCATCAGGGCCATGCCGGCAAACCAAAGCCAGATCAGCCACGGCACGGGACCTGTTGGGCGGAGATCCTCACGCAGCGCGGGCCCCAGATAGAGCGACAACGCAGCCAATCCGGCGAGGACCCAGGCAAGAACGGGTCCAGCGACATAGAGCCCGCCAAAGGCGTAGATGCCCCATGTCCAGACCAGCGTGCCGTAGACAATGCGTTCGGGCAAAGTCATGCCGCGCCCCGCACCAAGAGGCGATCAATCAGTGGGCGGCGAACCCAAGCCAGCGCCAATCCAACAAAGAGCATCAGGCTGGCGGCGACGCCTGCGGCCAAGGCGATCTTGGGCTTGGGCGACGTTGGACGCGTTGGCAGCGAGGCGTCGGCCAGGACCTGCACAAGCGGATAGGAGGCATAAACATCTGCTTTCGAGGTATCGGTCCGCGCCAAGGCAGAGGCGAAAACCGCTTCTGCCACTTTGTAGTCTCGTGACAGATCATCGAGGCGTGCTGCCAACGGTGCCAGACGTGCGATCCGGGCATCG
Organism: uncultured Rhodobacterales bacterium; assembly: GCA_964566835.1. Classification (GTDB taxonomy): domain Bacteria; phylum Pseudomonadota; class Alphaproteobacteria; order Rhodobacterales; family Rhodobacteraceae; genus CAZMKY01. The sequence continues at coordinate 8,200 of CAZMKY010000210.1, read as the reverse complement.
ACATCCGTCAGTTGGCGCGAGATGGCATCGACGGTTGCGGCACGCGCTTCGGTTTCGGTCGCGTGTGCGACCAGATCCGAAAGAAGTGCCGTACGTGCGGGATCGGGCGAGAGATCAAGGCGAACGAATTCCAAACGTGTGGCGGGCCCGACGATAAACCGGCCGCGCGCCATCAACTGCATTTCCGTACCGCTGACAGCATGGACCGCATGCGTGACCTTCGGATGACGCTGACCGTAGCGACCACGGTTTTCCGCCAGTTCCGACGCCTGCAGAGCCAGCGTCGTTGCAAGTTGCTGAAATTCCGGATCCGCATGCAGTCGCAGGTTCATTGCAGCTGTTTCGGCGTCGGTGCCAAGACGTGCTGCCAAGGCATCCGTTGCCGCGATTGCCGCACGGTGGACCGCCTGAGCGTCTTCCAGCCGACCGGCAAGGTCATCCCGCTCTGCCACGATGTCCTTGTAGTGATCGAAAGAGACCAGACCGCTTTCAGCTTGAAGGATCGCGATGGACGCCCGAAGCTCTTCCACCGCCATTTCGTATCCACCGATGGCCGAACGGGCCGCGCGGTCGCGCGCGTCAAGCTCGTCCTCGCGGAGGATATCCAGTTCATCCAGGAACACCTGCAGGACGGCATCAGCACGGGTCTGCGCCTCTTCCGGCGACGGGCCTGCCATCTCGAAGTGGATCAGCGATGTCTCATCGACCAGACGGATGCGAGGCTCTCCCAAGACGGACTGCTCTACGCCCGCCATTTCAGCAGCACGTTCCAGCGTCCGGTTGGCCGCCAGAAGCCTCTTGTAAGTCTGCGTCGGGCTGATCCGCGAGGAGGAAAAGGCGGAAGACGCGGAAGACGAAGCTTGGCCGATGTCGGCAAGATTGACAGAGGCTTGCGCGCCAGATCCGGGCAAGATCAGCGAAACATCCGAACGAAAGCTTGGTGGCGTCATCGTCACGTAAGCCACAATTGGCGCCCAAAGCGCACCCGCGCTCAGCGTGAAGATGAAGGCATAGCGCGGCAAACGACCAAGGTCGTCCATGCGACCGCCACGGAAGATACGGGCGAAGCTGGGCAAGCTGCGAAAAAGAGCAAATCGACGAAACATAGGCGTCACCTCCTGAGGGACGTTCTATGTTGTTCCGTTACATTTCGCGCGGTCGCACGCGGTCAGCCGAAGCGGTCTTTCGGTCAGGCACCTATCCTTTGGGATAGATCAGAACAGGCCCGCTTCTTTTGCGGTTAGTGCCGCTTGCGTGCGGTTCTTGGCGCCAAGCTTGCGGCACGCGGTTTTCACGTGAAGTTTCACGGTGACTTCCTGCAGATCGATTTCGCGCGCGATTTCCTTGTTGGACAGACCTCGGCAAAGGCCATCAAGCACCTGCATCTCGCGTTCCGTCAGACTCTTCGCCAACTCGTGCGGCTCGTCTTCCTTGACCTCTGTCATGAATTTGACCGGTGCATAGACTTCGCCTTCCGCCATGAAGCGCACCGCATTGACCAGCGATTTTGCCCCGATGGTCTTGGGCACAAAGCCCACCGCCCCGTCATCCAAGGCCTGCTGGGCAACCAAGCGGTCAGCCGTGCCGGAAAGGATGGCAACAGGTGCCTCGGTCGCCTCACGCATCTTCGCGAGGCCGTTCAAACCATCCATGCCGGGCATATTGTAGTCGAGCATGACAAGATCGTAGCCATCCGCCACCTTCTCGAGCGCCTCGTGCAGATCACTGACAGCAGTGACGTCGATATCGGGCTGCTGATCCAGAAATGCCACGATGGTGTCGCGCACCAATTCGTGGTCGTCAGCGAGTAGCAGTTTCATCGGCATTCACTCCGTCATGCGTTGCGGCGCGAACCGCTCCGACCAGCGTATCCCCGGAAACCGGCTTCTGCAAAACGTTGCTTGCATTGGCAAGGCGTCGATCCGTCAAACGTCTGGCAAGAGCACTGACCACGATGACCGGCAAGCCGGGCGCGACGAGCTGCAATCTTTCCACCACGTCGCCGCCTGTCAGACCGGGCATGTCGTAATCGGTAATCAGGCAGCCCCAGCTTTCGGGATCTTCCGCAATGGCTTCCAGCGCGGCCTCGGGGTCATCAACCTCGGCGACTTCAAATCCGGCGGCAGACAAGATCGCGGCGTGCGAGGCGGCAACTTCAGCCACGTCGTCCAGCACAAGGATTGGCAGATCGTGTCGCACCGTCCGATGCTGGTGACTGCCAAGGCTCACCTCGGAAGGCCTTGCACCCATTGGCCAGAACACTGTCATCTTGGTTCCACGGCCGACTTCGCTGTCGATGTGCAATAGTCCACCCGCATCTTCAATAATTGACGCGACAATGGCGAGACCAAGCCCAGTTCCGGTATTTCCCTTTGTCGTGAAGTACGGCTCCAGAATGCGGGCGACCTGATCGGCATCCATGCCCGATCCCGTGTCTTCAACCGCAATTGCTGCATAGGCCTGCCCGTGTTCCGGGGCACCAGCAGCGAAGTCCTGATCGTACTCGGGATGCACCTTTGCGCGAAGAGAGACACTGACCTCACCCGGAATGCCACCAAGGGCATCAATCGCGTTCACCACCAAGTTCATGACCACTTGCAAAAGGTCGGTCTGGCTGGCTTCGGTCATCACCGCTTCGTCCGGCAGGCGTCGTGTGATTTGTACTGTCGAAGGCGCACCGGCGCGTGCCAGATCGACCGTGCTGTCCACAACCTGCTTCAGATCAATGGTTTCTGCCGCCTTGTCACGCGATCCAAGGTCGAGAAGCCCGTCGACCAGTTCCGCGGCTCTCCCCGCTGCCGTCTGAATGCGCCCAACGGCGCCCGCGGCCGCATCATCAAGTCCACCCGACACTTCCAACAATGCAGCAGACCCAAGAATAGCAGACAACAAGTTATTGAAATCATGCGCCAAACCGGCTGACACCTGATGAAGATGCTCTTGCATCTGTGCGCGGTCCAGCCTCCGCCGCATTGCATCCCGCTCCTCAGTGTCGCGAAGGCGGTCCGTGATATCGCGGACAACGAGGATACTGCCGACTTCAGGCACGAGGTTCAGCGAGATCTCGTGCGTACGCGTGTCTCCCTGTCGCAGGATTTCGGCCTCGCCCAAATAGATCCCGGTCCGCCGGAACTCGCCCTCCTCTGCAAAAAACCTCTCTGCCGTGGCTGGCGAATAAAAACGCGTCCACTTCTGCCCCAAGGCCGCGGTGCCATCCTCGAGCCCCCAAAGCGCTGCAAGGCTTGGGTTGGCATCGATGATCCGACCGTCCGCGTCACCGATAGCGATACCGTCTTGGCTCCGCTCGATGGCCGCGAGGCGCTGACGCAAGGCGCGTTCGTTCACCTTGATCTGGGTGACGTCGGACACCGACACCACGGCACCGCCAAATTGCATTGGACGTGTCCGCAGAAGGAGGCGACGCCCATCCTGCGCAAGAATTTCGTGGCTGGCGGGGTCTGCGAAGGCCGTGATGATCGGGTCCGGCATGTCGCTTAACGGGCGATCCAAAAGGAGCGCCGCCAATGCTGGCGACAACAGCGCGTCCCGCGTGGTGTCCAACTGAGAAAAGAACTTGCTGAACGTCGCATTGGCAAAACGGACGTGACCTTGGCGTCCAAGAACGAGAAAGCCCTCGGGTGTGGCGGCCAGCGCACTTTCCATGCGTTCCTGCGCTTCATCACGCTGCGCCTTGGCTTCGACGCTTTCGGTCACGTCGGTCTGCGTCGCCACAATGTGCGTGGCATCACCATCGGCGCCGATGACAGGGAAAATCTGGAGCTGGTTCCAGAACAGCGTGTCGTCCTTTCGCCGGTTTCTAAGGACGAAGGTGCCACTTCCGAGTTCGCTGATCGTCTTGCGGATATCAGAGCGGACGGCACTGCCCGGCTCCTCTGCGGACAACAGGCGACAGTTCTGATCCAGCACTTCATCGCGCGAGTAGCCGGTCAGCCGCTCAAAAGCGTCGTTGACATAGATAAGCGGAAGATCGGCGTCTGCAGTCGAAATGGAGAAAGACGCCGGGGATCCGTCGATGACGCTGGCCAGAAAGGCATTCCGACGTTCCAATCCACGTCTCAGAATGGCCTGACCTGCCACTGACGCCAATCGTCCCAGAAGCTCTGCGTCGGACGCCTTGAAACGTCCCGCGTCTTTCGCGAAAGCGCAAAGCACCATTTGATGTTCGCCGTCGGCCAGCGGCACTGACAGCAAGGCGCGCCATTTCGCCAAGTGCGGGGGCGGCGTTTCCCAGAGCCCACGCGTGCCGTGCAGGTCAACGATCCGGCGCGGGCGTGTCAGCAATCCGGGCGCAACCCACAGTCCCGCGTCATCGTCGATCTTGGGCAACTTCTGCAGCAAACCTGACGCTTCAGATTCGAAAAGCAGAACGTCGTCGCAGCCGAGCGATGTCTGGATTGAGGCCAGCAGCGCCCCGAGGCCAGTGTCCACATCGGGACTGGCCGTCAGCGCTTGCAACGCCGAGAGGAGCGCGCGGGTTTCCCGCAAGCGCTCTGCCTCGCGCGCGCGGAGCGTTTCCAGCTCAATCAGCGCTTCGCGAAGTCGCTCGTCGTCCTCCATTCAACCTCCAGCAGACTACTTTCCGAATAGTACTGCCGAGATCATTAGGTTGCCATGGCGATTGTTCCCATCAAGGACGACGCCCTGTTCTCCAAACGTAAAGACCCCGAGGAACGGAACCGAGGGCAGTGCCTTGGCGACACCTTCTGCAACTTCGTCCAGGCGGTTGCGGACGGCCAGCATGCAGCCACCACAATAAACGCAAAGCGCACCCGCGACAGAATCGGGTGACATTCCGCCCGCCTGAACGGCCAAGGCCGCAACTTTGCCAGCACGCTGGGTCAACTGGTCCGGGGAACCCGACATCAGGGTCAATTCGTCGCCAAGGTTCACGTCAGAAAAGAGCTCCAAGTGCCCATCTGCCGTCAGTCCGGCGGGATGAGCCAACAGGTAATATGGCACGTCACCAACACTATCGAGGTAGCGCCCAAAGGGGGCCAAGGTGCTTTCCGACAAGATGGCCGTAGTTTCGGAGACGGCATCAGGGATCAGATTGTGATCGGTCCAAGCCCGATAGACGTCAGCGGCGGGTTTGCCATCAATCTCAGTCAGAAGCCGCCCTTCCACACCCGTCACCTTGCCAACATGCTCGGTCGGGGCATAGCCGTTGTGGTAGGCGAAGCTGACTGTCGTCGTTGGAAACAAAACCGAGACGACAACCCCGTTCGATTGCACGTCGTCCTTGTCATAGACCAGCCAGTGACCTTCGACGCTGTCATCGGCCGCGCTGCCACCAAGTACGGGAACATGCGGCCCAACCACATCTGCAATACCGGCCAGGACGGCTTCTTCCTGACCCGGAGATGACGACAGCCAGATCAGATCGGGCGCTTCACCGGGACGGTCTGCAGCCAAAAGAGCAGCTTCGCAGGCGTCACGCGCGGCTGCCCGGGCATCGTCGCCCAAGGGCCGCATGACGGTGCCATAGTCTCCGCCCTCATCCCAAATGGCGAAAGCACCCGCACCGTTTTCGATCTTCGGGCCGGCTTCGGACATGACGCCCAAGCAGCTTGTCGCGCCGTGAAGCGCACGAACATCGGCCAAGCGCGGTGAAAGGCCCGCGTCACGACACGCTACACTTTTGTGAAGTGCGACGAAGTCCGGCGCGCGGTCATACTGACCTAGCCAAGCCTCGAACGAGGCGCCAAGCGCCGCCATGTCTTTCCCGTTTTCTGCGAAGACGTCGATTTTCATGTCCGATCCTCCTTACATGCGCGGGTACCGCAAGGCTTGGATCAGAGCAAAGGCGCAATCGGTCAGATCGACTATACCAAAGGATAGGTCGGCTCTGCCTTTTGGGACCAAACCACTGATCTTTAGCCATAAATTACAACCGTCCGAGTGCCGAAACTGGCCCTCCGCGACGTAGAGGACAGCGACTTTCCTCAGCATGTTGAGCCTCGAAATCGAAATCACGAGGTCCACCCCATGACGAACACGCTGCCCCTCTTTGGTCTGCCCTTGGTTGACGCCGCCCGCCCTGCCGCCATCGAAGCCATGCTTGATCGCCCGGGCAAAACCACCGTCGCTTTCCTGAATGCGCACTGCGCAAACACGGCGGCACGCGACGCTGTCTACAAGCGTGCCCTCACGGCCGCCGACTTCGTTCTTCCAGATGGCTCGGGCATTTCGCTTGCTGCGAAGATGACCGGCCGCAAGTTGACCGAGAACCTCAACGGAACGGATCTTTGCCACCCCCTCTGCAAGGAAGCCGCACGTCGGGGTCTCTCGGTCTACCTTCTTGGCGCACGCCCCGGCGTCGCCGAGAAGGCCGCCGCCAACCTCATCCACGCCATTCCGGGTCTGCGCATCGCCGGAACCCGCGACGGCTTCTTCTCCGCTGAAGAAACCGACAGCGTGATTGATGAAATCAACGCAAGTGAAGCAGACATCCTGCTGGTCGCAATGGGTGTGCCACTGCAGGACGTCTGGCTCTATCAGCATCGCCGTCAGATCAACGCAAAGCTGGCCATGGGCGTTGGTGCCCTTCTCGACTTTGTCGCCGGCGAAGTCACCCGCGCGCCGGTTGCCTTCCGCAAAGCCGGTCTGGAGTGGGTTTGGCGCCTCGGGATTGAGCCGCGCCGCATGTTCAATCGTTATGTCGTCGGCAACCCGGTCTTCATGGCCCGCGCGGCCATGAACGCGCTTCGCACTGAAACGCCGCGCCGACGCGCTATGCCGGCGTCGAAGCGAGCATTGGACATCGCGATCTCTGCAACCGCATTGACGCTTCTGTCGCCTGTCCTTCTCGGTACGGCTCTTGCCGTCAAATCTACGAGCCGGGGACAAGTCCTGTTCCACCAGACACGGATCGGGCTCAACGGTGAAAAGTTCACGATGTTGAAGTTCCGTTCGATGCATGTGGACGCGGAAGCACGCCGGGCCGCGCTGCTGAAAGACAGCGAAAGAGACGACGTTTGCTTCAAGATGAAGAAAGACCCTCGCCTGACGCCGATCGGCGGATTTATCCGTCGCTTCTCGCTGGACGAGTTACCGCAGCTTCTGAACGTGTTGCGCGGCGACATGTCCCTTGTCGGCCCACGCCCTGCGTTGCCGGAAGAGGTAGCGGCCTACCCCACCGGCGCGTTGCGCCGCCTTGATGCGGTGCCAGGCATCACCGGCATCTGGCAGATCTCAGGACGCGCAGAAGTCGGTTTTGCCAGAATGGTTGCCATGGATGTCGCATACATCCGCTCCCGTTCGGTCTTTGTAGACCTTTTCATCCTCGCCTTGACCGCGCGTGCCGTTCTTTCCGGCCGCGGTGCCTACTGACCCGAAGTCCGGAGACAAGAGATGCAAACACCTCACCACAGCCGATTCGAGATCAACGAACACGATGTTCTTGATCGTATCCTGATCGGCGCTGTCATCCTCGCATTCGTAACCGGCCTGCTGCTGCCCTTCGTCCATGACACCGGCCAAGTGCGATCCTCGCTAACCCTCCTCCCCGACGTGGCCTCGGTCACCAACACCCTTTGAAGAATGAACAGAAGGACCAGTAAAATGACCAAGATCACAACCGCCATCTTTCCCGTCGCCGGCCTTGGCACACGCTTCCTGCCCGTCACCAAGTCGGTTCCGAAGGAGCTCCTGCCGGTTCACGACCGTCCGCTGATCGAATACGCCGTTGATGAGGCCCGGGCCGCAGGCATCGAACGCTTTGTCTTCGTCAACTCCAGAAGCAAGACCGCATTGGAAGATCACTTCCGTGCCGCCCCCGCTCTCGAAGCCGAGCTGCTGGCAAAAGGCAAAACCGCAGCGCTGGAACGCGTACGCCAAACGATCCTGGGCGATGCGCTGAGCGTCGTTTACCAAGATGCGCCGTTGGGACTTGGTCACGCCGTTCTTCAGGCTGCTCCGCTTGTTGGCAACCAGCCTTTCGCCGTCCTGCTGCCGGATGACTTTCTGCTCTGCAAGACGGCCTGTCTGAAGCAAATGGTAGATGCATGGTCCGAGACTGGCGGCAACATGGTGGCCACCGTTGACGTCGGCCGCGATGCGATCTCGGCATATGGATGCCTCGATGTTCAGAAAGCGGTAGGCAAAACGCTGTCCGCAACCGGCATGGTCGAAAAGCCAAAGGCTGAAGAAGCGCCATCAACCCACGCCGTGATCGGCCGGT
>CAZMKY010000209.1:0-21897 GCA_964566835.1 uncultured Rhodobacterales bacterium | reverse complement strand
TGAAGGGCTTAGCAGGTCATTGCCTGAGCGAAGCTTGCGCGATTTTGGTGCGGGCCAAGATCCGTGACGGCGAATTCTGAGCCATCCCAGGACACGGCAAGGACGCGGGTCCAGCGGGCGTTTGCCACGATCATCTCGGGCGCCTCGTCGCAGACCCGGATGCCGCCTGCAATATCGCGCTCGCCGATCCGGTGGTTCGTCACACCGGGCAGTTCGGCACGAAGCTCCAGCGCGCCCGGCGCGTAAGAGAACACGCGCAACGTTTTCGCCAGATGCGGGCGGTCTACAAAGGCCAGTTCGATACGACCATCCCCATCGAGATCGGCAATACCGATCGGCGAGAGCCAGCGGTTCGTGCGCCCGATATAGTCGTTTGAACTGATCAGGCCGGTTTCGTCATAGATCGAAAGGCGCGCGCCGAGACGCATGTCAGTTTCGACGACGACAACTTCGTTGTCACCGTCCCCATCGACGTCGGCCAGTCGGGGTTCGGTATCTTCGAAGACCCGCGTTTGGGGCAAGGTCAGGCGCAAGTTGCGCCCGTCTGCAGTCTCGATCAGCAAGGCGCCCCATTCGATGGCGTCGCCCAGAATGCCATGAGCGTAGCGGTCCGTCGGATCCGCATAGCGCGCCGAGGTGACGCCACTGGCAAGCGCCGGTGTGGCGAGACACGCCAGAACCAGCACCAGCCAACGCATCAGATCTGCTTTTCCGGCATCTGCACGACAAGACCGTCAAGGTCATCCGTGACCTTGAGCTGGCAGGTCAGGCGCGAACGCTTGGGATCGGGCTCATACGCGAAGTCGAGCATGTCCTCTTCCATGACGTCTTTCTCGGGCAGTTTTTCGACCCAGTCTTCAGCGACATAGACGTGGCAGGTCGAACAGGCGCAGGCGCCGCCGCAATCGGCCTCGATGCCGGGAATGCCATTGTCGCGCGCCCCTTCCATGACGGAAAGGCCGTTGGCAACGTCGACGGTATGCTCTTTGCCGCCATGCTCAATATAGGTGATCTTGGCCATGTGTTCTCCAGCCTCGAAGTGTCTTTCGAGATCTTACCTAGCGGGGACAGTGGGGCTTCGCCAGCCCTAGGACGCAGAAGGCCGATCATCTTGGCGCGAGCGTCTTTTTGTTCTATATTTGTTCTCATGACATCTGCGCTTGCTTCTGCCCCGCCCCGGACTTGGCCGCGGCCCCCGGCCTGCCTGCCCCATGATCAGCTGGATCTGCCGCCAAATGGCGCGCGCATAGCTGTGGCCGGGCTTGTTCTGGTGCGCCAGCGTCCCGGCACGGCGAAGGGCGTGATTTTCATCACGCTGGAAGATGAGACCGGCATTTCGAACATCATCGTCTGGCGGAAGCTTTACGAGAAATTCCGGCGCGCCGTCATTGCGGGCCGGGCTTTGCGTGTGACGGGACGGCTGCAGCGCGAAAGCGGCGTGACCCATATCGTGGCCGAAGAGATCGAGGATATCTCCTGGATGCTGGATGACCTTATCCGGCCCGAAGCCCCGCGCTGTGCCTACCAACCCTGAGACGCGTCAGCTCCAGGGTCCGGGCGGTCGGGTCGAGACGCGCCCACCGCTGACACGACGCCCTGCTCCAGCCATTTGTCTGAGGGCCGCGATCCGACGTTCCACCGGGGGGTGGGTCGCGAACAGGCTGTCATGCGCCTTCATGTGAAGCGGATTGACGATGAACATATGCGCGCTCGCCGGGTTGCGCTCGGCCTGATGGTTGTCGATGCGTCCGGACATGCGGCCCAGCACCTCCAAGGCACCGGCCAGCCATTCCGGGTTGCGGCAGATCTCGGCCCCGAGCTTGTCCGCCTCGTATTCACGGGTCCGGCTGATGGCGCCTTGCACGACGGCGGCGGCAAGAGGCGACAGGATCATCAACGCCAACGTGCCGATCATGCCCATCGGGCGATCGCGTCCGCCGCCGAAGAACATCGCGAAATTGGCCAGCATCGAAATGGCACCAGCCATTGTAGCGGTGATGGTCATCAGAAGGGTGTCGCGGTTCTTGATGTGGGCCAGTTCATGCGCGATCACGCCCGCAACCTGTTCGCGGGTCATGGCCTGCAGCAATCCGCTCGTCACGGCGACTGCCGCGTTTTCGGGGTTTCGGCCCGTCGCAAAGGCATTGGGCTGGGGCGTGTCGATCAAGTAAAGCGCGGGCATGGGCAGGTTTGCCTGCGCCGCCAAACCTTCCGTCAGACGATAGAGATCAGAGCTGTCATTGCGCGGAATGGGCCGGGCGTTGTGCATTCGAAGCACCATGCGGTCGGAATTCCAGAACGCGAACAGGTTCATCGCCGCCGCGATCCCCAGTGCTATGAAAAGCCCGGTCTGTCCGCCGAGCAAAAGGCCGACCCCGCCAACCAGCGCCGTCATCGCGGCCATAAGTGCAAATGTTCGCATCATGTCTGTCCAACCCGCCTTCGACCGTCCGGTTCCCGAGCGGTCGCGCCTTGCCAATGAAATCTAACACATAGGCATGAAAAAAGGGCGTCCCAAGAGGAACGCCCTTCACGTCAAGGCAGTGGCCGGGGGGGGCGTGCCTTAGCCTTGATCAAGTGAAAGCGCGACGAAGCGAGGATCGCCGTTGCGACGCACGAGCAGAAGCAGCGATTTACGACCTGCTTCGCGCGCGGCGTCGACGCGGGTTTCAAGATCCGAAAGCGCCGTGACCTTTTCCTGACCGGCTTCGGTGATCACGTCACCGGCCCGCAGGCCTTTTTCGTAGGCTTCGCTGTCTTCTGCGACATCTGCCACGACGAGACCTTCGGTGTCTTCGCCCAGACCCAACTGCTCGCGCAGTTCGTCCGTGATGGTACTGATCGTCAGCCCCATGATCTCGGACGTGAGAGGCTCTGTGCTCTCAACGGATGCCGGCACAGCGCCTTCGGCCTCTTCACGGCGGCCGAGCGTGATGCGAAGGGTTTCGGTCTGACCGTCACGGAAGACGCGCACGCGCACCTCCTTGCCGACTTCGGTGTTGCCAACGCGGCGCACGAGTTCGCGCGTGTCTGCGACTTCGCGTCCATCGAAGCTGAGGATGACGTCGCCAGCCTGCATGCCGCCATCTGCGGCCGGACCTTCGGGGACATCTGTCACAAGCGCGCCAGCGACTTCTTCAAGTCCCAGACCTTCCGCCAGATCAGGCGTCACGTCCTGAATGCGGACACCCAGCCAACCACGACGGGTTTCGCCGAAGTCCTTCAATTGCTGAATGACGTTCGCGGCAACGCGGCTCGACATGGCAAAGCCGATGCCGATTGAGCCGCCATTGGGCGACAGGATCGCTGTGTTCACGCCGATGACGTCACCGGCCATGTTGAAGAGAGGCCCGCCCGAGTTGCCGCGGTTGATGGCGGCGTCGGTCTGAATGTAGTCGTCGTAGCTGCCCGAGAGCGCACGACCACGTGCCGACACGATACCGGCCGACACGGAGAAGCCCTGCCCCAGCGGGTTACCCATCGCCATGACCCAATCGCCAACGCGTGCTTCTTCGCTGTCGCCGAAGTTGACGAACGACAGCGGACGATCTGCATCCACCTTCAGGAGCGCCAAGTCAGTATTCGGGTCGGTCCCGATGATCCGCGCCTCAAGCTCAAATCCTTCGAAGAACTCGATCGTGATTTCATCCGCGCCCTGGATGACGTGGTTGTTCGTCACAATGAACCCATCCTCGGAGATCACGAAGCCCGAACCCAGCGCCTGACTGCGCCGCGGCCCTTGGTTGCCGGGGCCCTGGCGATCCATGAAGTCCCGGAAGAAATCTTCAAAAGGTGAGCCTTCCGGTACGACCGGGCCGGGCTGGGTGTTCGTTGCCACAACAGTGGCGGTCGTGATGTTGACGACCGATGGGCTGACTTTTTCGGCCAGATCCGCAAACGTCGACGGGCGCGATTGCGCGCCGGCAAGGGTTGCCTGTGCGATCACGAATGCCAGACCAAGCACAAGCGCCCAGAATGTCTGAACCATATGTCCAGATCTTGATCGGGTGAGTGTAGCTGCCATCATTCCTCTCTCCTCAAGAGCCATCGCGCACGGGGGGACAATGTGCGCTGAATGTACTGAGTATCAAAATAGGTGCGTCTCGGCACAAGCCAATGGTTGGTGACAATTGCTCACCACGCCGTGAACCGACCCGAGGTCATTTCGTGAGGTGACGTGCCCGTCAGGCGCCCAGCCAGATGATCAAAACACCCAGCGCAATCGCCGCAAGACCGATCAGACGGCGGGTCTCAACATTGGTTTCGGCAATCAGGCGAACAAGGTCTTCAAGACGCGAAGGGGCCAGTGCGAACACCAGCCCCTCAAACACCAGCACCAGACCGAGGCCAAGTGCGATGACGTCCATCAGTTGGACCCACCTGACGACAGGCCCGCGCCGTCAAGGAATTCGAAGAATTCGCTGTCCGGCGTGATGACCAGTGTCGAGTTGGAGCCCTGAAGCGCACGCTCATAAGCAGCGAGCGAGCGGTAGAAGCGGAAGAAGTCTTCGTCCGCGCCGTACGCATCCGCGAAGATGGCGTTGCGTTCGGCGTCAGCTTCACCACGCACAATTTCGGCTTCGCGACGGGCTTCCGAGACAAGTTCGACCACCGTACGGTCGGCTTGTGCACGCACCCTTTGCGCCGCTTCCGCACCACGCGCGCGTTCGTCGGTCGCTTCGCGAACACGCTCTGCGCGCATCCGATTGTAGGTTTCCTCAAGGTTCTGATCCGGCAGGTTCGTCTGCTTCAGACGCACGTCAACCACATCAAGACCAAGGGCTTCGGCGCGGCTGTCCGCCAGCACTCGGATCCGGTTCATCAGCTCGGACCGCTCTTCCGACAGGATCGTGTTCGAACGGACGCCGTCCGAACCCAGAACGGCACGAATGTTGTCGTTCAGAATGTCGGTCAGGCGATCTTCTGCCGTCCGGATCCCGCCGGGGCCAACGGCCTGACGGAAGCGAACCACGTCACCGATCCGGTAACGCGCGAAGGCGTCAACGATCAGGCGACGTTCATCCGACGGCGTGACCTCGATTTCAGGCGTGTCGAGCGACAGGATACGGTCGTCGTAGCGCACGACTTCCTGAATGAAGGGCACCTTGAAGGCGAGACCCGGCTGTTCTTCCACGCGCTTGATCTGACCGAACTGAAGGACCAGAGCCTTCTCGCGTTCGTCGACGATGAAGATCGAGGACAGAACGGCGATGCCGGCGACGATAAGGGCGATGATTCCAATATTCGCGGCGCGCATATCAGTTGCCTCCGTCGGTGTTGCGACGCAGTTCGTTCAGCGGAAGGTAAGGGACAACGCCCTGTCCGCCTTCGCCTGCGTTTTCGTCCAGAATGATCTTGTCGACGTCACCTAGAACCTTTTCCAAGGTCTCGATATAGAGACGACGACGGGTCACTTCCGGTGCCTGCTGGTATTCGGCCAGAACGGCCGTAAAGCGGCTGGCTTCACCTTGGGCTTCGTTGACGACCTGCGCCCGATAGGCTTCGGCCTGTTCCAGCGTCTGTGCCGCTTCACCGCGGGCTTCTGCCAAAGCCTGGTTAGCGTAGGCGTCCGCCTGACGTTCCAGACGGTCACGTTCCTGTTCCGCGGCCTGAACGTCGCGGAAGGCGTCGATGACCTGCGTCGGCGGGTCGGACTTGTTCAGCGTGACACGCACGATGTTGATGCCAGCATCATAGCTATCGAGCGTTTCCTGGATCAGCGCTTCGGCGCGTTGACCGGTTTCGGCACGTGCCCGGCTGAGAAGCGGGGCAAGTTCGCTGCCGGCAACGATTTCACGCATGGCCGATTCCGACACAGCGCGGACCGTCTGTGGTCCATCACGCAGGTTGAACAGGTACTTTGCGGGGTCAGAGATGTTCCAGACCACCTGGAAGTCGATATCGACGATGGCTTCGTCGGTTGTCAGCATCAGGCCATTTCCGCCAGAGCCGCCAAGACCGATGTCCTCGGATTGTTCGCGCGTGACCGGGATGACCTCGTAGGTCACGACGGGCCATGGTGCGAAGTTCAGACCGGGATTACCAACCTGGCTGAATTCGCCAAGGAACAGCTCAACCGACTGTTCTTCCGGGCGAACTGTGTAGAATGACGAGTAAAGCCAAAGCGCGCCAACAAGCAGGACACCCAGTCCAACCGTGCCACGGGTCAGCTTGGGACCCTCGCCCCCGCCGCCTGATCCGCCACGGCCACCGCCGCCGCGACCGCCCATGAGCACCTTCAGCTGCTCTTGGCCCTTCTTCATGATCTCGTCGATTTCCGGGATCTGCGTGTTTTCGCCCGGGCGTCGTGCTGGGCGTCGGTCGTCGTCGTTACCGCCCGAGTTGCCTCGGTTGCCGCCGCCTCCGCCGCCCCAAGGTCCGCCATTGTTACCGGCCATATGAGGGTATTCCCTTTGGTTGCATTGCTATTCCGTCAGTGTGCTACCTGTAGCGCCTGACCACCTATTTCAAGCACTTCTCATCGGAGTTGCCATTGTCACAAGCTCTTCCGACATGGTTGGATGGACCGCGCAGGTCCGGTCAAAGTCTTCTTTCGTCAGTCCCGCTTTGACGGCGATCCCGACCATCTGGATCAGTTCCCCTGCCCCGTCCGCGACGATATGGCACCCCAGAACCTTGCGGGATTCCTTGCTGACGATGAGTTTCATCAGGACCCGGTCCGAGCGTCCGGCAAAGGCCGACTTCATCGGGCGGAACGACGTGCAGTACACATCGATCGGTTCCTGATCGCGGGCCTGTTCCTCGGTCAGCCCCACCGTACCAAGCTCGGGCTGGGTGAACACGGCCGAAGCGACAAGATCGTGATCGGGCTTCGTGGGATTGTTCTTGAAGACGGTTTCGGTGAAGGCCATGCCTTCGCGGATCGCAACCGGCGTGAGCTGGATACGGTCGGTGACGTCGCCGATCGCATAGATCGAAGGCACGGAGGTCTGGCTGTAGTCATCCACGTCGATCGCGCCGCGACGCGTCTTTGCGATGCCGACCTCTTCCAGCCCCAGCCCCTGAACATTGGGGGCGCGACCGGTGGCAAAGAAAACGTGGTCGAAGACCTTTTCGTTACCGTTCGTTGACTTGACCCAGATCGGACCGCCGGCCTTGCCATCGGTATCGCTTTTGGGATTGGCATCCAACGCGTCAGAGACCACGTCCTGCGCGGGCTCTCCCATGGCGGCGTCGGACGCGGTTGGCGTCGGGCCATCCTTGTGTTCGGCCGCAAGTTCCATGTCGACGATGTTGGTTCCAAGATGCAAATCAATGCCTTGCTCGCGCATCATCTCGGCAATCAAGCCGCGCGCTTCGTCATCGAAACCGCGCAAGATCTGCGCACCGCGATAATACTGCGTCACCTCAACCCCAAGGCCGTTCAGGATGCACGCGAATTCGCAAGCGATATAGCCACCGCCGACGATCAGCACGGATTTCGGCAGCTCTTCCATCAGGAAGATGTCGTTCGACACCAGACCAAGATGGGCGTTCTTCATCTCGGGCCGGACGGGGTGACCGCCGGTTGCGATCAGGATGGTCTTGGCCGTCACTTCGGAGCCATCGCCAAGGCGGACTGAATTTGGTCCTGCTATCGTGGCGCGGGTGTCAAAGATCTCTACGTCGGATTTGTTCAGAAGGCTGCGATAGACTTCTTCGAGGCGGTTCAGTTCGCCGTGCAGCTTGTCGCGGAAACTTGTCCAATCGAAGCTGCCCTTTGTGGCCGACCAACCATATTCTTGCGCCAGCGTGGTCTGGTTCGAGAATTCGGAGGCGAAGACCATCAACTTTTTCGGGACGCAGCCCCGGATCACGCAGGTGCCGCCCATCCGGCTTTCTTCTGCAATCGCCACTTTGGCACCGGTGGCTGATGCCGTCCGCGCTGCACGCACACCGCCGGAGCCGCCTCCGATAACAAAAAGATCATAATCAAACGCCATGTGCCTTACTCCGACAGGTTCGTGAAGACGTTGTCGACATCCGGAAGTTCGACACGCCATTCCTCTTCTTCGCCGGAGTTGATGTCGCGCACTTCGACGCGCCCGTCACCGTGGCCAACGATCACAACATCACAAATATCGATGAAGAGCCCGTTTTCAACGACGCCCGGAATCTGGTTCAGGATCAACGCGAGCTGTCGCGGATTGCCGATGCGGCCGAGGTGCAAGTCTAGGATGAAGTTTCCTTCGTCGGTAACGAAAGGCCCTTCGGGTGTCATCCGCTGACGCACGGTGTGCCCCATCACGTCCAGACCGTTCAGCATTTCCTCGACGAGAGAGCGCGTTGTCGAAAGGCCAAAGCCCAAAACTTCAATCGGCAAGGGGAAAGCGCCAAGGCTATCCACAGCCTTGGTCGGGTCCGTGATGACCACCATCCTGTCCGAAGCGGTCGCGACGATCTTTTCGTGCAAGAGTGCGCCGCCGCCGCCCTTGATCAGGTTCAATTCCTTGTCGAACTCGTCGGCGCCATCAATCGTCACATCAAGCCAGCGCGCTTCGTCCAGCGATACGATCTCGATGCCTTCTTCGATGGCTTGATCAGCTGTCCGACGCGATGTCGGCACGCCCTTGATCTTCAGACCTTCTTCGCGGACCTGATGGCCCAGATGCTTGACCAACCAATAGGCGGTAGATCCGGTGCCCAGCCCGACCTTCATTCCGCTTTCGACGTAATCAGCTGCGCGCAGGGCGGCAGCGTATTTGGCGGCGTCGACGGGCGACAGGTCTTGTGTCATGGGGTATGGCCTTCCGAAGAGCAGTCTTTGCAGGCCTTATAGGCACTCGGCACCCGCACTGCGAGGCGAAAAGCACCTTTAGCGGATGGTGGCTTCGATCCGGGTCAGGACTTCTTTGGCGCGGGCTTCTGCCCGACGGATGCGCATGGCCGTCAGATAGGTTTCCTGAAGGGTCGGAGACGAGGCCCCGATCGCGTCGGCCACCTCTCGCTCGATCTCGGTGTCGTTGAGGTCTTTCAAAGCCCGGATGGTGCGTTGCGCCAGTTCGTCGGCCACGTCGTCATGAAGCGCCATGTCTGATCCCTTTTTCGTCGTCTCCGCTTTATTCCGGCGGTGTCGCGGGCGCGCAACTGGTTTTCGTGCCCTTCCCATGCCAAGAGGTCGCAAATTAGGTCTGAACGGACTGGAATGACACTTCCCACTTCGGGCAGGCGCGTTACATGGCCGGATATGTTCTTGTCTGTCTTCGAACTCTTCAAGATTGGGATCGGGCCATCGTCATCACACACGATGGGGCCGATGGTGGCTGCTGCCCGGTTTTTGGACCGTCTCAGGTCGTCGCCCTTCACGGTCGCGGGCCTCGGTGCGACGCTTTATGGGTCCCTGGCCTTCACCGGTGTCGGACATGCGACGGACCGCGCTGTCATTCTTGGCCTCGCGGGGTTCCGACCGGAAGATTACGATGCCGATCTGGGCGCGGCTGCGCTTGATGACATCAAGGCAACTGGCCAAGTCTCGCCAAAGGGGCTTGGAACATTGGCCTTCGCACCGTCGACGGACCTTGTGTTCAACTACGAGGCACCGCTTCCCGGTCACGCCAATGGCCTTGTTCTTCGCGCGACGGACGCCCAAGGCGACGTCATCGTGGAAGAAACGTATTATTCTATCGGGGGTGGCTTCGTTCTGACGGCCGAGGAACTGGCGGCTGCCGATGCCAGCGACGCGGCCCACCCAGTGCCCTACCCCTTCAAAAGCGCCAATGAGATGCTGGAGATGGCGAAAGCGTCGGGCAAATCCATTGCCGAGATGAAGCGCGCGAATGAACGCTCTCGCAAGACGTCTGATGATCTCGATGCCGGGTGCCTGAAAATCTGGGGCGTGATGAAAGCCTGCATGGACAGGGGCTTGGCCACGGGAGGGATCCTCCCCGGTGGTCTTGCCGTCCGTCGCCGCGCCAGCGGCATTCGTGCCGCGTTGGAGGCTGAGCGCGGGTTGAACCAAGCCCCGCCGCACACGGTCAATGACTGGATTGGCGTCTATGCCATGGCCGTCAACGAAGAGAATGCAGCCGGCGGGCAAGTTGTGACGGCGCCGACGAACGGCGCGGCGGGCGTTGTGCCGGCGACAATCCGCTATTGGTTGGATCACGTGCCGGGGGCCACCGAACGGCGCGTGCCGGACTTCCTGCTGACGGCCGCCGCCATTGGCGGTCTGGTCAAAGAGAATGCGTCCATTTCGGGCGCGGAATGCGGTTGCCAGGCGGAAGTCGGCAGCGCTTCGGCCATGGCGGCAGCGGGGCTTGCAGCCGTTTTGGGCGGAACGCCAGAGCAAATTGAAAACGCTGCGGAAATCGCGCTGGAACACCATCTGGGAATGACCTGCGACCCCGTCAAAGGATTGGTTCAAGTGCCCTGCATCGAGCGCAATGGCCTTGGTGCAATCAAGGCCGTTTCGGCGGCGTCGCTGGCGCTCCGTGGCGATGGCCAGCACTTTGTGCCGCTGGATGCCGCGATTGAAACCATGCGCCAAACTGGCGTGGACATGAGCGAGAAGTACAAGGAAACCGCGCTTGGCGGTCTTGCCGTCAACGTGCCCAACTGCTGAGTGCGGCTGCGGCTACTGGCAGCTTCATCTTCGGAATGGTCAAACGCATTGACCTTTGTTAGCGTCGTGCCATGACAGCTGACCGCCCCGTTCTGGGCATCCTCCTCATGCTCGCTTTTTGCCTGATCGCACCGCTGGCCGATGCGATGGCAAAGATCTTGGGGCAGCGATTTCCGATCATGGAACTGGTGGTCGTGCGCTTTCTGTTTCAATTCGTGGTGTTGGCCCCCGTCGCGCTTTGGATCGGTGATCCGATGCGACTGTCGCGTCGTTTGCTGTTCCTGATCTTCCTCAGGACGCTTTTGCATATCTCGGGCATCACCATGATGTTTTCGGCGCTTTTGTATCTGCCACTGGCCGAAGCGGTGGCGATCGCTTTTGTCATGCCTTTCATCATGCTGGTGCTTGGGTGGGCGGTCTTGGGTGAAGAGGTCGGCATCCGGCGCATACTGGCCTGCATTGTGGGCTTCATCGGCACATTGCTTGTGGTCCAGCCGACATTTGCGGACGTCGGATGGCCCGCAATCCTGCCCTTGGGCGTTGCGGTTGTCTTTGCCCTGTTCATGCTGGTCACACGGTTGATGGCGAAAGACGTGGGGCCGGTTGCGATGCAGGCGGTCTCGGGCGGAATGGCACTGCCATTGTTATTTGCGGCCTATGCCGTGGCGCCGGGACTTCCTGCTTTCGAAATCGTCGCACCCGTTGGTGTGGATTGGGTGCTGTTGCTGGTGCTTGGAATTCTGGGCAGTGCCGCGCATCTGGTGATGACTTGGTCGTTGCGGTTTGCCCCTTCGGCCACGCTTGCCCCGATGCAGTACCTGGAGATCCCGATTGCCACGATTGTCGGGTTCGTGGTCTTCGGGGATTTCCCGAACGGACTTGCCCTTCTCGGGATTGGGGTCACGATCGCGGCAGGTCTTTATATTCTTGCGCGAGAACGGGCGGTCAGTCGGCAGGGGCAAGCGCGCGAAGCGACACATCCAGCGCCGCCCGCGGCAGAATGATAAGCATACCGGGAATGTGAAAGGTCAGGTCAACCGGGCCAGTGGCCCGGTTGGACGTTCCGATCTGGCTGTCGGGCGAAAAATCCAGCCCGTTGATCGGCCAATAGAGCCCTTCGGACCGACCCGTCACGCGCGCAAGCGGGAAGAGCGAAACGCGCGTTCCGGCTTCGAGATCCAGTCGTATCTTGGGGGGCGCGGCAAAAATCACGTCGTGATCATCAAAGACAATGCAGGGGCGTGTCTGGTGACGCACAAGCGTGTTCAGGACGGCCAGGGCATGATCCAGCCGCCGTCCTGTTACCCCGGTGGCAAGGACAAGCGGCGCATCAATGCGCGTCAGGCATTTTTCAAAGTCTGTGGTGTCTTGTTCGCCGACGTGCTCAATCCGGTCTGCCGGGATACGCGCCCGAGCATCGTCCGAAAGTGAATCCAGATCTCCGACCACCCGGTCCGGGACATAACCCGCTGAAATCACATGATTTGCAGCCCCGTCCGCGGCGACCATCATGGGTGCGTGACGCAGGGCCGTTGCAATGCAATCCGGCGACGGATCAGCGCCCCCCAGAAGGGTCACCCAACCCCTGCCTTGTGCCGCAGATGTCATCTTGGTTGTCTCTTTCGCCATGGACCTTGCCACATTTCCGACGCTAAAAATTCTTGGCAATACCCAAGCCGCGCTCTCATTTACGAACGGAAACATGGTAAACACCAGTCAGACTTGGGGAGAAAGCGACAAGCGATGACGGGGTCCAGCAAAATTCTCACGGTGTCCTACGGCACGTTCAGCTGCACGCTGGAAGGCTTTGACGATCCGTTTTCAACGATGCGCACGATTGCGGAGTATTTTCGGGATCTGGCCGCCGAGGATCGGTATTTTGGTGCCGAGCCGCCCGTGCCCGATCCGGAAATGCTGCAAAATCTGGCCGAGCGTGAAGCGACGCGCCGGGTCGAAGCGCGGATGGCGGAGGGCAGCATCGCGCTCCGGCAGATGGACCAACCCGAAGACGAGACGGGCGAGACGATTGATGCCGCCCCTGACGTGACCGAAGCGGCCGAAGCTTTTGAGGCGGACGAGCCGGAAAACGCCTTCAGCGATATTGCCGAGGGCGGCGAGGCGACAGCCGACAGCATTGCCGAGAAACTGAAGCGCATTCGCGCCGTGGTGTCCCGGTCGCGTGACGCTGCCCCTTTCCCGGAAGAGGACGCTGATAACAGCCCTGCCCCGGCGACCTCTTTTGAAGACGAAGACCTTGTCGAAGATGAAGGCGCATCCGACGATGTCTCTTTGGCGGGGAACGATGATGGCCCGAGCGAAGCCGACATTGCCGAAGCGCGGCTGTCGGACACGATTGCCAGCCTTACGGCTGCCGCCGAGGCGGATGACCTGACAGAAGACGAGTTGGACGGCATCGAAGAGGAAGTCGCCCCAGAGCTCGACGCGCATCTGAATGATGGGTTTGACGACATTGACGAC
Source organism: uncultured Rhodobacterales bacterium (assembly GCA_964566835.1). Classification (GTDB taxonomy): domain Bacteria; phylum Pseudomonadota; class Alphaproteobacteria; order Rhodobacterales; family Rhodobacteraceae; genus CAZMKY01. The sequence goes on along the minus strand of CAZMKY010000209.1, from coordinate 8,858 downwards.
GGGGAGCAGGACGACGACCCCGTCCCGGTCATTGAAGCGACGGACGACGTCGTCGAGACTACCGAGGCGAGTGTTGAGGCGATGCCCGCCGATGAAGAGGAGAGCGACGACAAAGATGACGTCGCCGAAGAGAAGACATTCGACGGCCCTGAAACGGTCCTGACACTTGTCTCGAACGATCCGTCATCGGAGATTGAAGATGAAGACGACACGCCGGCGGCCGCAACGGAGGAGCCGGACGTCGCTCGCCTTATGGAAGAGGCCGAGCACCAGTTCGAAGATGGCGAGGGTCAGCGGCGACGCCGCGTGATTTCGCAACTCCGCGCAGCGGTCGTGGCCGCCAAGGCCGACCGCGAGAGCTTTGGCGGAAACCGCGAAGAAGATGACGCGCTGGAACAGATCGCGTACCGCGAGGACCTGTCTCGCGTGGTCAGCCGCAAGACATCCGTGCAGCTTTTGAAGCCGAAACCGGTTGAAGACACCCCCGCACCTGTCCCGACCGAGGAAAAGCCTGCTCCGGCGCCGTTGATGCTTGGATCGGAACAGCGTGTGGAGCCTGAGGCCCCTGCAGAGGTCAAGCCTGACCGCGTCGCGGTCGATCCGTCCGCGGAAAAGGCGAAGGACATGGCAAGCTTTGCCGATTTTGCAGCTGCCATGGGGGCCACGGAACTGCCCGACCTTCTGGAAGCTGCCGCCGCCTATACGGCATTTGTCGAAGGTCAGGGATCATTCTCGCGTCCGCAGATCATGAAACGCGTGGCCCGCATCCAGCCGGCTGTCGAGTTGTCGCGTGAGGCCGGACTTCGGTCGTTTGGACAGCTGTTGCGTCAAGGCAAGATCCAGAAGCTTCACCGTGGTGAATTCACGATCTCCGAGACGACCCGGTTTCGGCCCGGCCACCAGATCGCTGGCGAATAAAGCTTGAAGCGAGGGGCGCTGCCCCTCGCGCACCCCGGGATATTTCAAGACCGATGAAGCTCAGGCGTCGGGATCTTCTTTGCCCACGCCTTTGAATACCGCCTTGAATGGCAAGGCCCAGAGAATGCCCAGCGCGACATAGACAATCAGTTCGACCAGAAAGCTTGGCCGGTCGAGCCACGTCATGATTGTCACGGCAAGGCCGATATAGATCGGCAGTCCCACCACGAGGATCAGCAGCGAAAGCCTGCGACGCGTTTTGTAGGACAGGTTCGACATGGGCCTCAGTCTTCGAAGGGATCTGTGACGAGGATCGTGTCGTCACGCTCGGGCGAGGTGGAAAGTAGGGCAACCGGTGTGCGGATCAATTCCTCGATCCGGCGCACGTATTTGACAGCTTCGCCCGGCAGATCCGACCAGCTGCGCGCACCAGCGGTGCTGTCGCTCCAACCGGGCAGCGTCTCGTAGACCGGCGTCACGCGGGCCTGAAGGTCCGCTGCCGTCGGCAGGTAGTCCAGCACCTCGCCGTCGAGTTCGTAGCCCGTGCAGATTTTCAACTCGTCAAAGCCGTCGAGAACATCAAGCTTGGTCAGAGCGAGGCCGGTCACACCGGATGTCGCACAGGTCTGACGGACCAAGACCGCATCGAACCAGCCGCAGCGCCGCTTGCGCCCCGTGGTCGTGCCGAACTCGTGCCCGCGTTCGCCAAGACGCTGACCGTCATCGTCGAATAGCTCTGTCGGGAACGGGCCTTCGCCGACGCGGGTCGTGTAGGCTTTGACAATCCCGAGCACGAAATCGATGGAGCCCGGACCGATGCCGGTGCCTGTGGCGGCCTGCCCTGCGATGACGTTCGACGACGTCACGAAGGGATAAGTGCCAAAGTCGATATCGAGAAGCGCACCTTGAGCACCTTCGAACAGGATCCGGCGTCCTTCCCGTTTGGCGTCATTCAAGACTTTCCAGACCGGTGCTGCATATTTCAGGATCTCCGGCGCCACTTCACGCAGACTTGCAAGGAGCGCATCGCGGTCAATCGGGTCCATGCCAAGGCCACGGCGCAGCGCGTCATGGTGCACCAGAAGGCGATCGACGCGGCGTTCCAGCGTGGCGTCGTCAGCAAGGTCTGCCACGCGAACGGCGCGGCGACCCACCTTGTCTTCATAGGCTGGGCCGATGCCGCGGCCGGTCGTGCCGATCTTGGCAACCGTATTCTGGCTTTCGCGCGCCCGGTCGAGTTCACCATGCACCGGCAGGATCAGTGGTGTGTTTTCGGCAATCATCAGAGTTTCGGGCGAGATATCGACGCCTTGCGCGCGGACCGTCTCGATCTCTTTGACAAGGTGCCAAGGGTCCAAGACCACGCCGTTGCCAATGACGGAGAGCTTGCCACCGCGAACGACGCCGGATGGCAGGGCGTGCAGTTTGAAGACCTCTTCGCCGATGACCAGCGTGTGGCCCGCATTATGCCCGCCTTGGAAGCGTGCGATGACATCGGCGCGTTCGGACAACCAGTCCACGATCTTGCCTTTGCCTTCGTCCCCCCACTGCGTTCCGACGACGACTACGTTTGCCATGGCAATCTGCCCCTTTTTTGACGCCCGCGCCCGTATACCTATCCCAGCGGGAGGCGCAAACCTGAAAGCAAGCGGGCGCGACGAAAGGTGTCCGCGCAATGCGAAAAATGAAGCGCCCTGGGTTGTCAAAAGATGTTTACGATTATGTCCTCTCAATAGAGACTGAAACCAGAGCGCGCAGGAATTTGGAGATGCTCCAAGTGGTTGCAAGAGGACTTCGGGACCGGCTCCGTTACGATACGGCCGCGGACCATGATCGGCTTGACGCCCGTTTTTCCCAGTTGGATTTGCAGGCGCGCGCGGACTTTCCGGTGTTTCTGGCGGCACATTTCATGGCCTTTTCCACGCTTCGGCGGCTTGGGATGCAAGGACGACTGGTTCGTCAGGACGATCTGGCGCGTTTCGAGCAGGCCTTGGGACGTGACTTGAATGTCTTTGGACATAATGCGCACCCCACCTTGACCATGGACGCCCCCTGCGACCCGATCGCGTTGGATCACATCGTTTTGGGCTCGCGGCTTGGTACTGCGGTTTTGCGCAAGCGCTGGCAAGGCAGCAGTGACGCCATGGTGCTGCGTGCGGGCGCCTATTTCGGCTTGCCGCAGGATGCCCACCTTTGGCGTCAACATTGCGCTGCCATGGCAGAGCGCGACGAAACCGGGGCAGATGCGGATCGCGCGGTCGCCGACACGCGCCGCCTTTTCGGTCTTTTCGAGACCGCCCTGTCCCGTGCCGAGCAGGCGCAGCCCTGATGGCGGAAGACGTTGTCGATCTGACGATCTGCGATCGTGAACCCATCCATATCGTGGGTCGCGTACAGGCATTTGGTGGGCTGATTGCGGTTTCAATGGATTGGATCATCACGCAGGTCAGCGAAAATGCGCGGGACCTCTTGGATCTCGAACGCGAGATCGAAATCGGCCAGCCCCTGCCCGAAGTCTTTTCGGCCGAAGTTGTTCACACCATACGGACCAAGTTGCAGTCAGCTGCCGTTCGCAACTCTGACCACCGGGCCCGGATCTTTGGGCTGGCCATGACCGGGACAGCGCGGCTTTTCGATGTCTCGGTCCACGCCGCAAACGGTGTATTCATCATCGAGTTCGAAAGAAAACCGGAACGGGAGCGTGATCAGGACATGGCGCTGGTGCAGGCCTTGATCGGCCGCATTGGAGCGCAAAAGACGCTGGAGTCGCGTTGCCAGCTTGCCGCAAGAAGCCTGAGAGCGCTCACGGATTTCGACCGGGTGATGGTTTACCGATTTCAACCTGACGGCAGTGGTGAGGTCATCGCAGAACATGTCGCTGTTGGGATGGAGCCCTATCTGGGGCTGCGCTATCCGGCGAGCGACATCCCACGACAGGCACGCGCGCTTTACCTGCGCTCCCCGCTTCGGTTGATCGCCGATGTCGATGCGCCGACATATGCTGTGCAGCCCGGCATCGATGTGCATGGAAATCCACTGGACATGTCGCTTGCCGTCACGCGCGCCGTATCGCCTATCCATTTGGAATATCTTCGGAACATGGGCGTTCAAGCTTCTATGTCCGTCTCTATCATCGTGAAGGGCGAGCTTTGGGGCTTGATGGCATGTCACCATGAGGCGCCGAAGCATATCGACTTTCAGTTGCGGTCGATGGTGGAGTTGTTCACGCAGCTCTTCACTTACGAGTTGGCGCAAGGTGAAACTGAGACCGAGCTGGCCGAAGCGGATCGTGCGAGAGATCTTCAGAACCGGCTGATGGGTCTTGTGTCGACAACGGAAGACCTGACCGGCGATCTGGAGCTGATTTCGTCCGAAGTCGCTGACGTGATCCGGTTTGATGGAATGGCGATCTATTCGGGCGGGCGCTATGCCGCCGAAGGCGTGGCGCCGTCCAAAGCGGAATTCATGCCGATGGCGCGCTTTCTCAACACGGCCACGGGACGCTCAATCTATTCTACGGATCGCATCGCGGGCCTCTTTGATGGCGCTGACCTGCTTTCTGACCGGATCGCAGGCGTTTTGGCACTGCCGATTTCCAGATCCCCGCGCGATTACATCCTGTTCTTTCGCCGTGAGGTGGCCCAAACCGTCATGTGGGCGGGTAACCCCGACAAGCCGGTTGTTGCGGGCCCATTGGGGGCGCGGCTCACGCCCCGAGAAAGCTTTGCAGCATGGCAACAGGAGGTCAGCGATACCTCCGAAGCATGGACACCTGCCGAAATCAGGATCGCTGAGGCACTGCGTGTGTCGCTTTTGGAGATCATCCTGAAGATCAGCGATGAAGCGGTGCGCGAAAAGAAACGCGCAGCCGAGACGCAAGAGCTGCTTATCGCAGAGCTCAACCACCGGGTACGAAATATCCTGAATTTGATTCAGGGACTTATGGCCCAAACCTCAAGTGAAAGCGGGAACATTCAGGACTATACCGCGCGGCTGGGCCAGCGCGTGCAATCCTTGGCACGCGCGCATGATCAGTTGACGCGGAACAATTGGGATGCGGCATCGCTTCATGCGCTGATCGAAGTCGAAACCAAGGCGTTTGCGACAGGACGCGTCACAGTTTCCGGCGCCGATGTCGGATTGAAACCGACGGCCTATTCGACCTTTGCCCTGCTGATCCATGAACTGATGACAAATGCGATCAAGCATGGCTCTCTCTCAGGTGATTTGGGCATGGTCGACATCACGATTGACGTCGCAGAAGACGGCACGTTGGAATTGATGTGGGCGGAACGCGGTGGTCCGGTTCTGTCTGCCCCGGCAAAGCAAGGTTTCGGGACCGTCATCGTCGAGCGTTCGGTCGAATACGAGCTTGGCGGATCGGCCGAGATCGAGTTTCGTCCAACCGGACTGGCCGCGCGCTTTGTTGTCCCGGCCCGCCATATTTGCGAGCCGCCATCAAATGACGCTGCTGAGCCTCCGGCGGTCGAGGACGCGGCCATCAGCCAGGATCTGACGGGAGACGTTCTTCTGGTCGAGGATTCGATGATCATCGCAATGGATACAGCGGACTTGTTAAGCGATCTCGGTGCAAGCCGCGTGCACACCGCGTCCACCGCCCGGGCCGCGATGCGGATTTTGGATGAGGTCACACCGACCGTTGCATTTCTGGACGTCAATCTGGGGTCCGAGACTTCGATCCCGGTGGCCGAACGCCTTCGCGCTGCCGGCATCCCCTTTTGTCTTGCGACGGGATATGGCGGCGCGGAAGCTGTCCTTAGCAGCTATCCGGACGTGCCCGTTTTGCAAAAACCCTATGGCGGCAAGGAGCTGCAACGCGCGATCGGGACAATGTTAGCGTCGAAGCGTTAGCGGTAGCCGCCTTGTTCCGCGATCACGCGGGGGCTAAGCACGGGGCCAAACGGCAAACCCGCGAAAGGACGCCCCATGATCGAAGCCGCCCCGGAATTTCACGACCGTATGTTGTCACTGGGCCTTGGACGCGTCAGCGAAGCCGCGGCACTTGCCTCTGCCCGACTGATCGGACGCGGCGACGAAAAGGCGGCCGACCAAGCCGCTGTCGACGCCATGCGGACGCAGTTGAACAAGCTTGATATTCAAGGCGTCGTTGTCATCGGCGAAGGCGAACGCGACGAGGCCCCGATGCTCTACATCGGCGAAGAAGTGGGTAGCGGGTCTGGCCCGGAAGTCGACATTGCACTTGATCCCCTAGAAGGCACGACGCTGACGGCGAAGGACATGCCGAACGCGCTGGCCGTCATTGCGATGGGTCCGCGCGGTACGATGTTGCATGCGCCGGATACCTACATGGACAAGCTGGCCATTGGCCCGGGCTATCGTCAGGGCGTCGTCACCATGGACCAAAGCCCGTCGGAGCGGGTCAGCGCCCTCGCGTCCGCAAAGGGATGTTCGACCGAAGACATCACGGTATGCGTTCTGGACCGCCCGAGGCACGAGAACCTGATCGCCGAGATCAGAACGACCGGCGCGGCGATCCGCCTGATCACGGATGGCGATGTGGCCGGTGTCATCCATTGCGCGGAAGCCGAGAAGACCGGCATCGACATGTACATGGGCGAAGGCGGCGCACCGGAAGGCGTGCTTGCAGCGGCCGCGCTCAAATGCATGGGCGGGCAGATGTTCGGCAAACTTCTGTTCCGCAACGAGGACGAGAAAAACCGCGCCCGAAAGGCCGGAATCACGAATTTCGACCGGGTCTATACCCGCGATGACATGGTCACGGGTGATGTGATTTTCGCGGCAACCGGTGTCACCGACGGCTCTATCCTGCCCGGCATCAAGCGCGAACCCGGCTTCCTCACGGCCGAGACGATGCTTATGCGGTCCAAGACCGGATCTCTGCGTCGCATGACTTATCGACATCCGATCGAATGAGCGTGCCCGGTTCCTTCCGAATCTGAGCCGGATTGGATAGCGTGGCCGCAAGCAGTGAGGCCACTATTCATGCCAGACAGTCCTGAAAGCGCGTCTTTCCTTGGCGTCGATGCGTCCCTGACCGGGCGACGCTGGGTCGGGCCATCGGCCGCTGTGCTTCGGCAAGCAGAGGCCATCCAGCAGGCCACGGACCTTCCCGACGTTGTGTCCCGCGTATTGGCCAGATGCGGCGTTCTTCCGGAGACGGCCGAGGCCTATCTGGCGCCCACGTTGCGCGACCTTCTGCCGGATCCATCGAGCCTGAAGGACATGGATCTGGCTTCGGCACGCATTCTGAAAGCCGTGGATGCCAAGGAACGCATTGCGATCTTCGCCGATTACGACGTCGATGGCGGATCGTCTGCAGCCTTGCTGATTGATTGGCTCCGCCAGATGGGGATCGGCAGCACGCTCTATGTCCCTGACAGGATCGACGAAGGCTACGGCCCGAATGCGCCTGCCATGTCTGAGTTGGCCGCTGAGCATGATCTGATCATCTGCGTCGATTGCGGCACGCTGAGCCACGATGCCATCGCTGCAGCAAAGGCGGCGGACGTCATCGTTCTGGACCATCACCTTGGCGGCGAGACCTTGCCGGATGCAATGGCGATCGTGAACCCCAACCGGCAGGACGAAAGCGGCGATCTGGCCCATCTTTGCGCGGCGGCCGTCGTCTTTCTTGTTCTCGTCGATTTGAATCGCCAACTGCGCGCCAAAGGCGTCGCTGGTCCGGATCTGATGTCGATGCTCGACCTTGTTGGTCTGGCCACCATTGCCGATGTCGCGCCCTTGATTGGGGTGAACCGCGCCTTCGTGCGACAAGGTCTGGTCGTCATGGGCCGGCGCGCCCGCCCGGGGCTGGTTGCGCTTAGCGACGTGGCCCGGCTCGACACCAGTCCAAGCGCCTATCATCTGGGATACGTCCTTGGACCACGCATCAACGCTGGCGGGCGTGTCGGCAAGGCCGACATGGGTGCCCGATGCCTTTCAGCGACCACCTTGGACGAGGCGCAAAGCCTTGCGGAACGACTGGACGGCTTCAACAGTGAACGCCGCGAAATCGAAACTGCCGTGCGCGACGCCGCCCTTGCGCAAGTCGAGGCCCGTGGCGATGTGGGCGCTTTGGCGTGGGCTTCCGGCGATGGCTGGCATCCCGGGGTCGTGGGCATCGTGGCCGCGCGCCTGAAAGAAGCGACCGACCGCCCATCCGTCGTCATTGGTGTGGAGGGCGGCATCGGCAAAGGGTCTGCCCGGTCTGTTCCAGGCGTCGATCTGGGGCATGCCATCCAGCGCCTTGCCACGGAAGGGCTTTTGGAGAAAGGCGGCGGACACAAGATGGCCGCGGGCCTGACGGTCATAGAAGACAAGATCGAGGCTGCCATGGCACGCCTGGAGGAGTTGCTTGAGAAAGCCGGAGCCGTCCGCACCGGGCCGCGCGATCTGAGGGTCGATGCCGTACTGATGCCCGGGGCAGCGACGGTGGACCTGATCGAAGAACTTGAAGGCGCCGGACCCTACGGCCAAGCCGCGCCACCGCCGCGTGTGGCCCTGCCGGATGTGCGCGTTCTGCACGCCAAGGTCGTCGGCACGGGGCACCTCAAACTCTCTCTCGGAGACGGTTTGGGCGCACGGCTTGATGCCATCGCTTTTGGCGTTGCGGACACCCCGATGGGGCAGGCGCTTCTCTCGCACGGGGGACAGAGATTCCACGTCGCAGGCAAGCTTGACATCAACAGTTTTCGGGGCCGCGTCACGGCGCAACTGCGTCTGGATGACGCCGCACCAGCGAACTGAGCCGACACGTTTAAAAAGTTGAAAAACCCTCTTGCCCTTGGCCGGGCTATTCCCTAATTAGCCCCCCACAGCGCGGCCCGTTCGTCTATCGGTTAGGACGCCAGGTTTTCAACCTGGAAAGAGGGGTTCGATTCCCCTACGGGCTGCCATTTCCCCTGCTTTCGACGTCCGGTCCCCGATCACTTCCAGTG
>CAZMKY010000208.1:0-1664 GCA_964566835.1 uncultured Rhodobacterales bacterium | reverse complement strand
CTGTCCCCTGTTCACTGGTCGGGTCATTCGCGGCGTTAAGAACGGGCCCAGCCCGGCTTGGCTTCAGGCGCGCCTGAAGGCCATCGGTCTGCGCCCGATTTCGACGCTTGTCGATATCACCAACTTCTTCACCTTTGACCGCGCACGGCCTTTGCATGTCTTCGATGCGGGAAAGGTCCAAGGAGACCTGCGCGTGCATCGGGCTTCGGGTGGTGAAGAACTACTGGCGTTGGACGAAAAGACCTATGCTGCGGTTCCCGGCATGATGTTGATCTCGGATGACCGTGCCGTGGAAAGCTTGGCTGGCATCATGGGCGGCGAGGAATCGGGCGTCACCGAAGACACCACCGATGTCTTCCTCGAAAGCGCCTATTGGGATCCTGTCACGATTGCCCGCTCAGCCCGTGCGCTGAAAATCAACTCGGACGCAAAGTACCGGTTTGAGCGTGGGGTGGACCCAGAATTCACGCGTGACGGCCTGGAATTGGCCACGGCCATGATCCTTGAGCTTTGTGGCGGTGAAGCATCGGACGTGGTTGTCGCTGGCGACACGCCACGTGTTGATCGCGCCTACAAGCTTGAACCGGCACGGGTCCAAAGCCTTGTCGGGATGGAAATCCCGGAAGCGATCCAGCGCCAGACGCTGACCGCACTTGGTTTCCAGATGGACGGCAACATGGCGACACCACCGTCTTGGCGTCCTGATGTGATGGGTGAAGCTGACTTGGTCGAAGAGGTCGCACGTATCGCCTCGCTGACCAAGCTTGAAGGTCGTCCGTTGCCCCGCATGACTTCCGGCATTCCGAAACCCATTCTGACGCTGACCCAGAAGCGCGAGCAGATCGCGCGGCGTACGGCGGCAGCGTTGGGATACAACGAATGTGTCACCTACAGCTTCATTGATCAGGCATCGGCTTCGCTTTTCGGCGGAGGTACCGACGCGACACGGCTTGAGAACCCGATCTCGTCCGAGATGAGCCATCTGCGTCCGTCGCTTCTGGCAGGGCTTTTGCAGGCGGCGTCACGCAATCAGGCGCGCGGCTTTGCCGATCTTGCGTTCTTCGAAGCCGGGGCCGTTTTTGCCGGTGGAGAGCCTGAAGATATGGGCGGCCAAGTGGCGGGCCTTCTGGTCGGTCGCACGGGCCCGAAAGACGTGCATGGTGCATCGCGGGCAGTTGACGTCTTTGATGCCAAGGCCGATGTCGAGGCCCTGCTTGCCGCGCTGGGTGCACCCGCACGCGTTCAGATCCTGCGTGATATGGCGCCCTGGTGGCACCCGGGCCGTTCTGGTCGGATCTGTCTTGGACCGAAGAAGGTGTTGGCAGAGTTTGGCGAAGTGCACCCCAAGATCCTTGATGCGTTGGATGTCAAAGGTCCGGCCGTTGCATTCGTTATCAGTCCGGATGCCATTCCAGAACCGCGGAAGGCGTCAGCAACCCGCGCGCGCCTGGATGCAAGTGCGCTGCAGGCGGTGGAGCGCGATTTTGCCTTCGTCGTGGACAGCAGTGTCGAATCCTTGACGTTGGTCAACGCAGCTCAAGGTGCGGACAAGGCCCTGATCGAGAGCGTTCGCGTCTTTGATGAATTCATCGGCGGTGCTTTGGGGGACGGCAAGAAGTCTTTGGCCATCACCGTTCGACTGCAACCGGTCGACAAGACGCTGA
>CAZMKY010000207.1:0-6953 GCA_964566835.1 uncultured Rhodobacterales bacterium | reverse complement strand
GAAGTGGTAAAGGTTTTAGCTATGGTCTCGATGACAATGGGAATGGAAGTCTAAATGTTAATCCTCTATCTCCTGATGTTGAAGTGGACGGAAGCTTCCAGGTTTGTGATGGAACGCAAATGAGTTGCGCTCATTTGAGTTCAGATATCTCGCGTCAAGAACAGACTCAGTCCACAGTTTCCCGCGCGTTTCTACAGCGGCGGCTATCGGCTTTCGGTGGGCGAAACCGCCGTAGATGCCGACATCACGTTCAGCGACATTGACAGCGGTGCTTATGCAACGTTCGACATGTCAGGCGGCCTGATCGACAGCGCATTCATCAACATCAACGAAAACTGGGCTGGCGGGGGTGCTGATGTCGACAGCTATCATTATCAGACCTACCTGCACGAAATCGGTCATGCCTTGGGGCTGGGCCACGCCGGAGACTACAACTTCTCTGCCACATTCGGTCAGGACAACTTCTACCAGAATGACAGCTGGCAAATGTCTGTCATGTCGTATTTCGACCAACGCGAAAACAGCATGATCGACGCAAGTTTCGCTCTCGTCGTCACGCCCCAGATGGCTGATATTCTGGCCGTGCGGGATCTCTATGGCGGATCCGGGTTGCGCACCGATGACACTGTCTATGGTCAGGCGTCCACGACCGGCACCTATCTAGACGATATTGCGACCATGGGATCCTCCCTCGCATGGACCATTGTCGATGACGGCGGGCGCGATACGCTGAACTTTGCGAATACCTACAGCGATCAGACAATTGATCTTGCCCCCGGCGCGCATTCCAGCGTGCTTGGCCTGACCGGCAATCTTTCAATCGCAGTGGGAACGATCCTTGAAGATGTCTTCACAGGGGCGGGCCGGGATCTCGTGAAGGGAAACGATGTTGGAAATCGGCTTGATGCAGGGGACGGTCACGATGTCCTTCTTGGTATGGCCGGGGATGACACACTCTTCGGTGGGGCGGGTCGCGACTACCTGAATGGCGGCCAGGGCAGCAATCGTTTGGAAGGCGGTTCAGGCGGCGATCTGATCATCGGTGCTGGTCTGTCAGACGCAGAAATCTCAGCGCTCTTGAACGACCCGGAGTTCGCGTTCCGCGACCTCTGGCCTGACTACGTCGATACGCTTGCATAAAGGTCAGCCGAACTCGAAGCCATCGCCGTAGATCACGTCACCGCCAGAGCCGCCCATGATGACGTCATCGCCCGGCCCACCAACCAAGGTGTCCGCGCCCTCGTTGCCGGAAAGCGTGTCATTTCCCGCATCGCCCGATATCTCATCATCAAGTCCGCCCCCGCTCAACGTGTCGTTTCCGTCGCCTCCCAGAAGCGTGTCGTAGCCGCCACCGCCGATAAGGCTGTCATCGCCTGCTGTGCCAACCAGATGTTGCGCCAAGGGCAGTTGCGTTGGTCGGTCGACATTGAAGATGTCCGAATTGGTGAAATCGGCGGCTGAAAGCGCCTGACCATCGAAGCTCACGATTTCGAGCAAGTTGTCGCCAAAACGGATTTCGGCACCGTTTACTGTTCCAATGACGTCCAATTGCAGAACGCTTGAAAGACCTGTCCACGACGACAAGTCCAAACGATCTAAGCCGGCCTGATAGTCAGAGATCCGATCAACCGACGTGTCTTCAACAAGGATGAACAAGTCGGCGCCCGCGCCACCGACAAGAACGTCGGCCCCGCGCCCGTCGTACAAGATGTCATCTCCGCCAAGGCCCGCTAGAAATTCGTCCGTTGCTGTTCCCATGAGAATATCGTCAAGCGCCGTGCCCGCACCTTGCAGACCGGCAAACCCTGACAAATCGTAGCTATAGCGAACCAATCCGGCGGCAGTTTCACCGGTGGTGACAACAGACAAAGTCTGCCCGTCTTGAAGAAGCTTTATGTCCGAAACCGCGCCCATGTCCGCAAAGCTCGACAAATGCACAAGGCGTCCAACGGGCAAAGCCACGAACAGGCTGACACCGCCATCGACACCCGCCGCCGCAACGAACATAACGTCATTCACGCCACGCGCATCGACGGCGGACGCCCGCGAGAACCGGGTCTCACCGGTGTCGATGATGTGGTCTCGAAGTCGAAAGGTGCCATCGTCATCGATCTGCAGAACCGAAATCGAAGAGCTGCCGCTTGACGCGACCAGCACCCACGCCTCCCCTGCCAGAACGACGGTCGTAAGGTCACCGGGTTCGCTAACCGGCAGGCCCTCGGCCACGCCGACAACATCTCTGACCCAGAGCGCTCCGTTTCCATTCGCCTCCATCAAGGTCAGTCCGTCTTCCAGACCGGAAGCCGCGACGACATAGACAGCTTCCGGCGTCTGAACGATGGCGCTGGCCGACACGTCAGCCAGATAGGTCGTTTCCGTGTCGTTCAGGAACGCCGTTTGGGCAAAGCTGTCGGCCCCCGTCCGCTCCAACAGGCGGACCGATCCACCACCGGCTTGTCCCGAGAAAACGAAGTCTCGCCCATCGACCGTTACGGTCGACGGCGCGACCAGAACACCTGCCCCATCAAGGCCGATCTGCGTTTCAGGCACATGCGTGGCGTCCAAGGATAGCCCCTGCCCTGCGCCTGCAAAGAAACCCGACATCAGAAGAAGATCGTCGCCCGAAAGGGCCAGCCGGTTTTCAACACCGGCCCGCGGGAATCCCGGAACCTCGATCAGGTCGACAAGCGTGATCTCTCCGCCGCCAAACTCCAGTGTCAGGACAGCCTGTCCGGAACGACTTATGGCATAGATCAAAGTCCGGCCACCGACCTCCGCCACCATCATGTCAGACAGCGCAAAGTCGAAGCCGAGATCACTTCCGCTCAGGTCTTGTGCCAGCTCAAGTTCTGGCATGATCGGCACCCCTTAACACACCCACCGCGCGCATCGCGGAAGGTCTGAAAATGGGGTTAACGCGCGCTTGGTTAACAGGCGGTTTATGCCTGCCGTGGGCCTAAAGCGCGAAGATCTTTCCGGGGTTCAGGATATTGTCGGGATCCAGCGCCCGCTTGATCGTCGCCATGTCCATCACCGCGTCGCCAAGTTCTTTGACCAGATAATCCGTCTTGCCCTGCCCGATGCCATGTTCCCCTGTGCAGGTGCCGCCCATTCCGATGGCACGCTCTGCCAGCCAATCGATGAACGTATCGGCAGCCGCCTTTTCCTTGTCGCTCTCCATGTCGATCAGAAGCAGCGTATGGAAGTTGCCGTCCCCAACGTGGCCTACCATTGGCGCAACAAGGTCCAATTCCTTCAGCTTGGCTTGCGCCTGTGTCACGCAATCGGCCAGTCGAGAAATCGGCACGCAGACGTCGGTTGAGATGCCTTTCGCACCCGGACGCAACTGTAGTGACGCCCAATAGGCGTCGTGTCGCGCTTGCCAAAGCTCGGTGCGCTTTTCAGCCTCGGTTGTCCAAGTGAACCCAAAGCCGCCAGTATCTTCCGCGATCTCGCCAAAGACTTCCGCCTGTTCCGCAACACTGGCCGTCGAGCCATGGAATTCCAGCAGCAAAAGCGGCTCTTCCGGCAGGGACAGCTTGGAATAGGCGTTGCACGCCTTGACCTGTAGGGCGTCCAGAAGTTCGATCCGGGCCACGGGGATGCCCATCTGGATCGTCGCGATGACGGCGTTGCAAGCCGCTTCGACTGACGGGAAGGAACAGACCGCGCTGCTCATAGCTTCGGGAATGCCATGCAGTTTCAGCGTGACTTCAGTGATGACGCCAAGCGTGCCCTCGGACCCCACCATCAGCCGCGTCATGTCATAACCAGCAGATGTCTTCTTGGCGCGCGATGCAGTCTTGATGACGCGCCCATCCGCCATGACGGCCTGAACGGCGATAACGTTGTCCCGCATCGTGCCATAGCGCACGGCGTTCGTGCCGCTGGCGCTGGTGGCCGCCATGCCACCGATCGAAGCATCGGCGCCGGGATCAATCGGGAAGAACAGGCCCTGGTCGCGCAGATGCGTGTTCAACTGCTTGCGCGTGACGCCCGGTTGCACCGTGCAATCGAGGTCTTCGGGATTGACCTCCAACACGGCATTCATCCGGCCGAAGTCGATCGAAATGCCGCCTCCCGGCGCATTCACATGACCCTCAAGCGACGTGCCGGCACCAAACGGGATAAGCGGTACCTTGTGCGCCGCGCAGACCTTCACGATCTCGACAACCTCGTCCGTCGTCTCGGGAAAGGCCACGGCATCCGGCGCCTGAAGCTCAAGCCATGTTGTGGTGTGCGCATGTTGCTCCCGGACGGCCTGACCCGTCTGCAACCGATCCCCGAAGCGCTGCTTCAAGATGCCGGTAGCAATGCCAATACCATCTTCATTCCGCGTCAGATACGTGACTTGGCCCATGTCCACTCCTCTTCCCGAGGCATGTTCAAGCACGCAGCGTTCCCAAAGTCGAGCGTCTGGCGATCACAAGAAAAAAGCCCGCGTGCTTTCGCGCGCGGGCCCCTTTGTCATTTCAGGTTCGGATCAGCCGTTGATCCAGGACTGAACCAGCTCTTTGTTGTCGGCGATCCAGTCTTCGGCCACTTCGCGTGGGTCGCGCTTGTTCTCGAACATCTCGACGATCCAGCCGTTGATTTCGTTGCCCGTGAACTGAACGTTCGACAGCATCGTCGCGACGGCCGGGTTACGCTCTTCCAGCGACTTCGAGTAGGCGACGAAGATGTCGTTCGACGCGATGACGCAGTTGAACTCTGACACTTCCAGCCAATCTTCCGCGTCCAGATCGACGTCTTCACAACCTTCGGTGCGTGCTGGCTCTTCCAGTGCGGTCAGGTCGTATTTCACGTGGATGGCTTCCGGCGTCCAGTAGTAGAACAGCTGCGGCTTCTCGGCGGTATAGGCTGCTTCGAGGCCCGCCTTGAAGGTGTCAGCGGATACGATGTTCGGCTCCCACAGACCATCGAGGCCGTAGGACTTGAACTTGATCTGCCAGCGCTTGGTCGACGCCCAGGTCACGTCACCGGCCCAGTATTCGCCTTTACCGTTGCCGTCCGTGTCGAACATGGCAGCGATTTCCGGATCGTTCAGGTCCTCAATCGTCTTCACCTTGTCCGTCATGTAGGTCGGCACATAGATGTTCGACGTGCCGTTGTAGGGCTTGTTGGTCAGAACCGTCTGGTTGCCGTCGATGTATTCGTCCCAAAGCGCCTGCTGGTTCGGCATCCAAAGGTCGGTATAGACGTCGATCGAGCCATCGCCCTTGTCCATGCCAGCCATGATGACAGCTGCCTGGTTCATGCCCGATACGATTTCGGCGTCGCCGCCCATTTCGTCTTCGATGATGGCGGACAGCACATGACCAATGGCCTGTGCACCGTTCCAGCTCAGGTCACTCAGCGTGATCTTCTCTTGGGCGCTGACGCCCGTGGCTGCAACGGCCAGAGCCATTGCGGCGGTCGTGGTTTTCAAAAGAGTCATAGTCGGTTTCTCCCTGTTGTACTCTTGTCTTTGGTTACGTCGTTTAGATCCGGCTGAACGAGTTGCGGATCCCTTTCAGAATGCGGTCAATCATCATCGCGACGAGCGCGATAGCGATGCCCGCAAGCAAGCCCTTGCCGGCCTGAGCGTCGCCCAGCGCCGACGTGACGATGGCGCCCAGACCCTCGGCCCCGATGAATGCCGAAATGGTCGCCATCGAGAGGGCCAACATGATGGTCTGGTTCAAGCCGGCCATGATGGACGGGATTGCCATCGGCAACTCCACTTTCCGAAGCAGCTGACGTTCAGATGCCCCGAAGGCCAGCGCCGCTTCCTTCGTGCTTTCCGGAACCTGCAAGATGCCAAGCGCGGTCAGCTTGATCATCGGCGGCATGGCGAAGACCACGGTCGCCAGAACGGCTGGCGGCTGCGAGATGCCGAAGAAAGCCACGGCAGGCACCAGATAGCTCAACGACGGGATCGTCTGCATGACGTCCAAGATGGGTTCCGTTATCCACCGGAAGTACTTGTTCTTCGCCATCCAGATGCCAACCGGCAGCCCGACCAGGACACAGACACCTGTCGAGACGACGACAAGCGCCATCGTCTGCATTGCGATCTGCCAAAGCTCGAACAAAGCCAGGAACGCCAGCGATCCTGCGACGAAGACCGTTGTGCCGCGTCCTGCAAAGGCCCAACTGAGAGCTATGAACAGGAACGCGACAACCGGCCAAGGTGTCTGCATGAAGGCCACTTCAACCCGGATGAGCGACTGCCGCAGCACATTCGTCATGGCGTCGAAGGCCGTGGCGTACTGCGCCCGAAGGTAGTTGATCGAAAGGTCGATGCTTTCAGCCGAGTACGTGAAGATCGTGACCTTGCGCCCTTCGACCGGGTCTTTGATCTGCGCGACGACCTCGGTTTCGCCGGCGTCATTTGTCACACGGCGATAGGTGATGTCCTCAGGCGGGTCGAGACGCGCGAGCGTGGGGAAATCGTCGATGAAGTAGCAATCGAAACGATCACGTCCGGATATCCCGGCATACTCCTCGACCAGCTCTTGCTGACGGCCAAAGTCTCGGGCTTCACGGCGGATGGCCGAACGTTCTGCACGCTGTTCATCGGTCATCTCTGCCAGAGCTTCCAGCTCGCTCATCCGCGCTTCGCGTGTCGCGATCTCGGCACTCAGTCTCGCTTGCACGTCGTCAATCGACGACGCATCGAAGCTCACCAAAAGCCCCTCGGCGGCTTCTGCAGCCCGGATCTGATTGAAACAGGCCCGCTCATCCAGCCGAAGCTGCGTTGCGCGATAAGTCGTGAGCGGCGCAATGATCGCAATGACGACAATGCCAACGATCAGCCGGTTCATGCTGACCCCGCTCGGAACCGCATTGTTGATCCGCCACCGCGAATACTGGCTGAAATACATACGGTTCGCCGTGCTGCCCGCCCAAAGGCGGCCAAGCACGAAAACCAAGAGACCCACCCAGGAATAGACAGTGATCCAGCCGGAATA
>CAZMKY010000206.1:0-4128 GCA_964566835.1 uncultured Rhodobacterales bacterium | reverse complement strand
CCGGCCTGAACGTTGTCGAGACCGTATACACGCGCAATACCGTCACCGACGGAGAGCACGCGGCCCACTTCATCGACTTCGGCATCTTGTCCGAAGTTTTGGATCTGCTCCTTGAGGATCGCAGAGATTTCGGCTGCCTGGATTGCCATTATCCGACCTCTTTCATGGTATTCTGGAGGGCATCGAGCTTCGAGCGGATCGAGGTATCGATCATTTTCGAGCCGACTTTAACAATAAGACCGCCGATCAACGCTTCGTCGACGGTGACGGTCATTTTAACATCCTGGCCCATGCGGGCTTTCAGGGTCTCAGCGAGTTGGCTCTGTTGCGCATCGGAAAGCGCGCGGGCCGACTTAACTTCTGCAGTGACTTCACCCTTGGCGTCCGCAATCAGGCGGCGCAGGCTGGCGATCATCGCCGGCAGCACGAAGAGGCGGCGCTTGGACGCCATCAACTTCAGCGTGTTCGCCACCGTCGCGCTCAAACCCATTTTTGCGGCAACAGCACCAATGCCGGCGCTTTGGGCGTCACGCGAATAGACGGGTGAATTGATGAGCTCCCGGAAATCGGAAGACGACGTCAGGACCTCATCAAGGGCCGTGACATCATTCTCAAGCTGGTCGATCTGTCCGCCATCGCGGGAAATCTCGAATACGGCAGTCGCATAGCGATCGGCGATGCCGGAGGATACAGACGCTGGTTCGGACACGAGACCCCTTTCCCCGCTTTACCTCGTTCATGCACCTTCGATCTTGTCGTCTTGGTGCACAGTTGCAGGCAGGGCGACACGCACCCCGCGCAAAATCAGCGGTGATGTAACAGAGGCTTTCGGGTGCCGCAACAGGCTTAGGGCACCCTGTGGATGGATGCCCCTTCAATGTTTTCAAACACTTAGTTTTGGGTGCGACGGTTTGAACCTGTTTTTGAGCAGAAAGTGGGACGCCCTGGCCCCCACTTTGGCGCGATTCACGGATCAGATCGGCTTCGGGCCGGGCTGTTTGATCCCGTCGAGAATGCGAAGCGGACGGCTGATCGCTTCCGGCAACCCGCTACGTGGCGGCGCCGGAACCTGCTTGACTACCTCGACAATCAGAACACCGCCGGCAAACCGGTTAGAGACCCGCCGCCCGACTTTTTCCCACATGTCCCCGGTCTTGAGCCAAAATGGTGTCCCCGTCGGCGGCTGATAGAGGGCGGCCGCGTGACGAACCGGTTTCAGACCGAGTTTGCCCAAGAGTGATTCCAACTGGCCAAGTGTGTAAGGGCGTCCAAAGCCGAAGGGCGTGCCATCCCGCCGCGCCCAAAGTCCAGCGCGGTTTGGCACCACGAAAAGGCCCCGTCCTTCCGGCGCAAGAACACGGTAGCATTCGTCCAGAAGCGCAATGGGATGCTCTGACGTCTCCAACCCGTGAAGCACGATCAACTTGTCAATAGAGTCTGTCTCAATGGGCCAAAGGGTTTCTTCGCAAAGCACGGACACGTTCGGCTGGCCAGCGGGCCAGGGCATCACGCCTTGCTGGCCGGGCATCAACGCAGTCACCCTTCGCGCATCGTGGAGATAAGGGCGCAAGAGTGGTGCAGCGAAGCCAAAGCCCAGAACCGTTTGCCCTTTTGCAGATGGCCAGAGGTTCGTGACCTGATCGCGAACAGCCTTTTGCGCCGAACGACCTAGGCGCGTTCGGTAGTAGAAGTTCCTGAGATCCAAGACGTCGAGATGCATTGCCCTTGGTCACATGATGGTCGACAGTCGCGAAAACCATACCCAGATCGCGAGACAATTCCATGTCGTTCGAAATCGTTACGCTGCCGTGCCTTTCTGACAACTATGCCTTTCTGGTGCACAATGCAGGAAAGACAGCGGTCGTTGACGCACCAGAGGCCGGTCCGATCCTCGATGCACTGTCGGATCGCGGCTGGTCGTTGGACGAAATCTGGCTGACGCATCATCATGACGACCACATTCAGGGTGTATCTGCTTTGAAGGCGCGATTTCCGAGCGCCGTCGTCCGTGGCAACGCATCGGACGCCGACCGTCTTCCACCACTTGACGCACCTTTTGACCGCGACGACAGCTTCGACTTCGCCGGCAGCCCCGTCACGGTGATGTTCGTTCCCGGACACACGGTCGAGCATGTGGCACTTCATGTTCCAGAGGCCAGTGCACTTTTTTCCGGCGACAGTCTTATGGCGTTGGGTTGTGGCCGGGTCTTTGAAGGCACGATGAAGCAAATGTGGGAAAGCCTTTCGCGGCTGGCCGCCCTTCCGGATGAGACCATGATTTATTCCGGACATGAATACACCGTATCCAACGGCCACTTCGCCTTGACGATAGAGCCGGACAACCCGGCCCTTCTGGCCCGGATGGAGGCCATCCGCGCGGCGCGGGCAGACGGGCATCCTACAGTGCCCAGCAGACTGGACGAAGAACAGGCCACCAATCCTTTTCTGCGGGCGGGATTGTCCGAGGTAAAAGAGCTCCTAAATATGTCTTCCGACAGCGACGCCGACGTTTTCGCCGAGATACGGCGCCGCAAAAACGCGTTCTGAACCCGCACATTTCCTGACCAGCCGCGCGTCGGCGAGCGATCACTGACCGGAAATGTGACCAGAGTTGAGCAAAAAACTCTTGAAGCTCGGGGATTCTACCCGAAGTCTGTAATGTAGAGGCCACGGTCTGATGGGCGCCCTCGCCCGGATGACCCCCCGGATAAGGAGCACGAAGCGTGCCATCTTTTTCGAATACGCTCGAGCAGGCGATCCACGCAGCCTTGGCGATCGCCAATCAAAGACGCCATGAGCTTGCGACACTGGAGCACCTGCTGCTGGCTCTGATCGACGAACCGGATGCTGCGAAAGTCATGCAGGCCTGTTCTGTTGATCTCGAAGATCTCAAGAAGACGCTGAATGAATTCATTGATGACGACCTGTCGTCGCTGGTCACGGATGTCGAAGGCTCCGAAGCCGTTCCGACAGCCGCGTTCCAACGCGTGATCCAGCGCGCCGCGATCCATGTTCAGTCGTCTGGCCGGACAGAGGTGACGGGCGCGAACGTTCTTGTCGCCATCTTTGCCGAACGCGAGAGCAACGCAGCCTACTTCCTGCAAGAACAGGACATGACCCGCTATGACGCGGTCAACTTCATCGCGCATGGCGTGGCGAAGGATCCGTCCTTCGGTGAAAGCCGCCCTGTTTCGGGTGCGTCCGACTTCGAAGAAGAGACCACCCAAGCCACGGCCGAAGAAGACGCCAAGGAAAGTGCTTTGGCCAAGTACTGCGTCGATCTGAACGCAAAGGCGAACAAGGGCGACGTCGATCCGCTGATCGGGCGCGAGCACGAAGTCGAACGCTGCATTCAAGTGCTGTGCCGCCGCCGCAAGAACAACCCGCTTTTGGTGGGTGATCCGGGTGTCGGCAAAACGGCAATCGCTGAAGGTCTGGCCAAGAAGATCGTCGAAGGGCAGACGCCCGAGGTGCTCTCTGGTGCCACGATCTATTCGCTCGATATGGGCGCGCTTCTTGCCGGCACGCGGTATCGTGGCGATTTTGAAGAACGCTTGAAGGCCGTGGTCACCGAACTGGAAGACCATCCTGATGCAGTGCTGTTCATTGACGAGATCCACACGGTCATCGGTGCGGGGGCAACTTCGGGCGGTGCCATGGATGCCTCGAACCTTCTAAAGCCTGCGCTTCAGGGCGGAAAACTTCGGTGCATGGGCTCCACCACCTACAAGGAGTTCCGTCAGCATTTCGAGAAGGACCGCGCGCTTAGCCGCAGGTTCCAGAAGATCGACGTGAACGAGCCAACGGTCGATGACAGTGTGAAGATCCTTCTGGGTCTGAAGCCCTACTTCGAGGAACATCACGAGATCCGGTATACGCAGGATGCGATCAAGACCGCGGTGGAGCTGTCCGCCCGCTACATCAACGACCGCAAACTGCCCGACAAGGCCATCGACGTGATCGACGAGGCCGGGGCCGCGCAGCATTTGGTCGCGGAATCGAAGCGTCGCAAGACCATTGGCGCGAAAGAGATCGAGGCCGTCGTGGCCAAGATCGCGCGGATTCCGCCAAAGAACGTCAGCAAGGACGATGCCGAGGTCCTGAAAGATCTGGAAAGCACGCTGAAGC
>CAZMKY010000205.1:0-3493 GCA_964566835.1 uncultured Rhodobacterales bacterium | reverse complement strand
ATTTCGAATGTCTCTGCGTTCTTCAGCATGCCGTCCTGGTGAATGCCGCTTTCATGCGCAAAGGCGTTCTTGCCGACGATCGCCTTGTTGTACTGCACGGCAAAGCCGGACACCGTGGCGACCCGGCGCGAGATATGCATCAGCTTGGTCGAATCCACACCCGTCTTGTAAGGCATGATGTCACCGCGCACGCGCATCGCCATAACGACTTCTTCCAGCGCAGTGTTGCCCGCGCGTTCTCCCAGACCGTTGATCGTGCATTCGATCTGGCGTGCGCCGCCATCGACGGCGGCCAGCGCGTTGGCGGTCGCCATGCCAAGGTCGTTGTGACAATGCGTTGCAAACACGACCTCATCCGCGCCGGGCACGGTCTCGATCAGGCGCCGGATCAGATCCGCCGACTCGCGTGGCGCGGTGTAGCCGACCGTGTCCGGGATGTTAATGGTCGCGGCACCGGCCTTGATGGCGATCTCGACCACGCGGCAGAGATAGTCCCACTCTGTCCGGGTGGCGTCCATCGGTGACCACTGAACGTTGTCACAAAGATTGCGCGCATGTGTCACCGTGTCATGGATGCGTTCAGCCATCTGATCCTGATCGAGGTTCGGAATGGCGCGGTGCAGCGGTGATGTGCCGATAAACGTGTGGATGCGCGGGCTTTTTGCGTGACGCACAGCTTCCCAGCAGCGGTCGATATCTTTGAAGTTGGCGCGGCTCAGACCGCAAATCGTCGCCGTCTTGGCGAGCTTCGCAATCTCGCTGACCGCCTGGAAGTCGCCTTCCGATGCAATTGGGAAGCCAGCCTCGATGATATCGACGCCCATGTCGTCCAGAAGTCCGGCGATCTCCAGCTTTTCGGCATGCGTCATGGTTGCGCCGGGGGACTGTTCACCGTCACGCAGAGTGGTGTCGAAGATCAGAACGCGATCTTTGTCAGTGGTCATTTGGGTATCTCTCTTATTGCCTTAGCGTGTCTTGGATGATCCGGCGCTGGTCCCCTCTGAGCGGTCGCGCCGAATGGCACGCTCAGAGGCGGCTAAGGAGAAGCAGACCGGCAAGCGACGCCGTCGGGCGCGCGAGAGTGATATGTGCAGGTCTGATCATGAGCGCGACTATACCGTGTGTTCCCTTGAAGGAAAGATGATTTTTTCGTCGCGGGGCGCTGCCCGGCACCCCGGGATATTTGCGGACCAGTGAAGGCCACGGGTCGTTTTTGGGATTGAGCGAGCTATGTCCCGGCTCGACCGAGACTTCATGTGGACGGAGCAAGAGATGCGCGCGTTGGTGATTGGTGCCTCTGGCGGAATAGGGCAGGCATTTGCCCGCGCACTGGAAGGTCGTGGGGACGACGTTGTTTGCGTATCTCGCAAAGAGAATGCTCTGGATCTGCGGGATCCGAAATCGGTCGAAGATGTGCTCGGCGACTTGGATGGCGGGTTCCAAATGGTGCTTGTTGCGACGGGCATTCTGGCGGCAGAGGGACGCGCGCCGGAGAAGTCTCTTTCCGCAATCGAGCATCAGGCAATGCAGGACGTCTTTGCGGTGAATGCCGTCGGAACGGCTTTGATACTGAAGCACTTGCCGCGGTTGCTTGGCAAAGAAGGACGGGGCGTAGCCGGCGTGCTGACCGCGCGAGTGGGGTCCATCGGCGACAATCAGATGGGAGGCTGGCACAGCTACCGCGCGTCAAAAGCAGCAGCGAATATGCTGGTGCGTGGCGCTGCGATCGAACTTTCTCGCACGCATAAGGACAGCATTGTTGTCGCCTTGCACCCCGGCACGGTCGAGACACCGTTCACGGCAAGCTATCCGTCGCACCGCAAGATGGACGCCGAGGAGTCTGCCGGCAAATTGCTTGCCGTCCTCGACGCACTGACCCCGGCGGAAACGGGGCGGTTTTTCGACTACACGGGCTCTGAGGTGGTCTGGTGACGCGCCTTGTTCTGGTTCTTGGCGATCAGGTGTCGCCAACCTTGTCGGCGCTGAAAGCCGCGGACAAGAACACCGACGTTGTCGTCATGGCGGAGGTCGCTGACGAGGCGGGCTATGTCCCGCATCATCCAAAGAAGATCGCGTTCCTGTTCTCTGCCATGCGCCATTTTGCGGAGCGCTTGAAAGGTGAAGGCTGGACCGTCGACTACACCCGATTGGATGACCCTGATGCACCAAGCTCTATCGATGCGGCGCTTCTGGCTGCAGCAGGGCGGCATGGCGCGACCGAGGTGATCGCCACGGAGCCCGGAGAGTGGCGTCTGATCCAAGTTCTGTCCAACATGCCCGTTCCGGTGCGGCAGCTGACGGATGACCGCTTTCTAGCGACCCACGACGAGTTCGATCGCTGGGCCGAAGACCGCAAAGAGCTTCGGATGGAGTGGTTCTACCGCGAGATGCGGAAGAAAACTGGGCTATTGATGGAGGGCGACCAGCCTGCCGGCGGGAAGTGGAACTACGATGCCGAGAACCGGAAGCCTGCTCCAGAGGAGGTCGAATTCAGTGGCCCGATGCACTTCACGCCGGATGACATAACCCGGGAGGTGCTGGATCTGGTTGGAGAGCGCTTCGTAGACAATTTTGGCACCTTGGAGCCCTTTTGGTTTGCCGTCACCGAAGCCGACGCCCGCCGCGCATTGTCCCACTTCATCGCCAAGGCGTTGCCCAAATTTGGCGACTACCAGGACGCGATGATGGACGATAATCGCTTTCTTTATCACGCATTTATCGGCCTCTATATCAACGCGGGCCTTTTGTCGCCTTTGGAAGCATGCGAGGCGGCGGAGGCGGCTTATCGCGATGGGGCGGCACCATTGAATGCTGTCGAAGGCTTCATTCGACAGATCATTGGCTGGCGGGAATTTATTCGTGGTGTCTATTTTCGCGAAGGTCCGGATTACCCGCGTCGGAATGCGTTGAACCACCAACGGAAGCTGCCCGCATTTTTCTGGACGACCGAGACCGATATGCGCTGTGTCTCTCAGGTGGTCGCTCAGACCCGTGACGAGGCGTACGCGCATCATATTCAGCGTCTAATGGTCACCGGGAATTTTGCCCTGATCGCCGGCATTGATCCGGCCGAAGTGCATGAGTGGTATCTTGCGGTGTATGCAGACGCCTATGAGTGGGTCGAAGCGCCAAATGTCATAGGAATGAGCCAGTTCGCCGATGGTGGCGTCTTCGCCTCCAAGCCTTACGTTTCGTCCGGAAATTATATCGACAAGATGTCGGATTACTGCGGTAAGTGTTCCTATGGCGTTAAGGTCAAAACCGGCGAGGGTGCGTGCCCTTTCAATCTACTCTACTGGGCGTTTTTGATCCGGCATCGAGACCGGTTCGCAAAGAACCCGCGCATTGGGCGGGTCTACGCGACGTGGGACCGCATGGCGGAAGAAAAGCGCAGAACGATCTTGAGTGAAGCTGATGCCTGGTTGAACCGCATGTCGGCGGGTGAACGGGTCTGATCAATCCGTTGTCCGGCCCACATTTCAGCCAATCTGCC
>CAZMKY010000204.1:0-2510 GCA_964566835.1 uncultured Rhodobacterales bacterium | reverse complement strand
CCGCGTGAAGACCCCAGCACTGAGCCCGAAGGCCGTATCGTTGGCCCGCGCGATCACGTCCGCTTCGTCTTCGAAATCGAGAACTGCCATGACCGGTCCGAAGATTTCCTCGCGGGCGATCGTCATGTCATCTGTGACGTCAGCGAAGACGGTTGGCTCCAGATAGAAACCATCACGCTCTACGCGTCGTCCTCCGGCGACAAGACGCGCGCCTTCCGCTTCGCCCTTGGCAATATAGCCTTGCACGATCTCCATCTGTCTTTGGCTGACCATTGGTCCGAAGCTTGTATCTTCGTCCATCGGGTCACCAATCTTGGCTGTAGCCAAGCGCTCTTTCAAGCGGGTCAGGAACGCCTCTTTGATGCCCTTCTGCACAAAGACCCGGGTTCCGTTCGAACAGACTTGGCCGGAGGAATAGAAGTTTCCCAAGATCGCACCGCCAACGGCATTGTCGACATCGGCGTCATCAAAGATGATCAGGGGCGACTTGCCCCCAAGTTCCATCGTGACGTGCTTCATCTCGGCGGCGGCAGCGGAATAGACCTTGCGCCCGGTCGGGACAGAGCCGGTCAGAGACACCTT
Source organism: uncultured Rhodobacterales bacterium (assembly GCA_964566835.1). Taxonomy (GTDB): domain Bacteria; phylum Pseudomonadota; class Alphaproteobacteria; order Rhodobacterales; family Rhodobacteraceae; genus CAZMKY01. The sequence continues at coordinate 1,928 of CAZMKY010000204.1, read as the reverse complement.
GGCGACGCGGGGATCGGTGATGAGCTTAGCACCAACATCGCCCAACCCCTGAACCACGTTGTAGAGCCCGGCAGGCGCGCCGGCTTCAACAAGGATTTCGGCGATCTTCAGAGCGCAAAGCGGCGTCGTCTCGGACGGCTTGAAGACCATCGCATTGCCACAGGCCAGCGCCGGTGCGCCCTTCCAACAGGCGATCTGGGTGGGGTAGTTCCAAGCGCCAATGCCGACGCAAACGCCCAGAGGCTGGCGAACGGTGTAGACCCAGTCATCGCCAAGCTGGACATGTTCGCCGGTCAAGGACGCCGCCAATCCGCCGAAATATTCCAAGGCATCTGCGGCACTTGTTGCGTCGGCCACCAGCGTTTCCTGAAGTGGCTTGCCAGTGTCCCACGTCTCCAAGATCGAAAGGTCGCGATTGCGCTCTCGTATGATCCGGGCCGCGTCTGTCAGAACGCGCCCACGTTCCCGCCCGCTGAGGCGTGCCCATTCCTTCTGCGCCTTCGTCGCGGCGTTCAAGGCTGCGTCGATCACCGCATCCGTTGCGCTGTGGACCATGGCGATCTGATCACCCGAGGCCGGGTAGATCACCGGGATTTCGGCCCCGGCCGTGTCTTCAAGATAAGCGCCGCCTACAAAATGGCTGGCTTCGGGTTGGGTCGCGTAGGGCATGTGATCATTCTCCGCGCGGGAAGCGCTGGTTTTCTTCGACATCGTTCAGGTCCATGTGGTTTCGCATGAACCGCTCGGACGCTTTCTGCAAGGGCTGATACTCCCAAGGGAAGTAGGCGCCATTTCGCAGCGCCTCGTAGACGACCCAGCGGCGCGCTTGAGAGCGTCGAACCTCTTCGTCGAAGCGGTCAAGATCCCAACGCGCATCCGCATCCGCGCGAAACTTGGCCAGCACGTCCGCATGGGCCGGGTCCTGGGCAAGGTTCGTCAATTCGTGCGGATCGTCAGCCAGATTGAACAATTGTTCAGGGTCCAAAGCACAGCGGGTGTATTTGTAATCCCCATCGCGCAAGGCAACCAATGGCGCGTAAGAAGCCTCGGCCGCGTATTCCATGGCGACGGGACCACGGTTCTCTGCGCCACCGATCAGGCTGACGCCTTCTGTCCATGGTGCAACCTCAGACATGTCGACACCGGCCAGATCCGCCAGTGTTGGGCAGACATCAATGGTGGACACCGGCGTATCCACGCGACCGGGCTGAAAGCCCGGCGCCGCGATCATGAGCGGCACGCGTGACGAGCCTTCGAAGAAGCTCATTTTGAACCAGAGACCGCGTTCGCCCAGCATGTCCCCGTGATCCGACACAAAGAGGATCGCTGCCTCCTGACGGGTGCGTTCCAAGGTGTCGAGGATTTCACCTACCTTGTCGTCGAGATAGCTGATGTTTGCGAAATAGGCCCGGCGCGAGCGTCGGATCTGATCTTCGGTGATGTCGAAATTGCGCCAGTCGTTGGCGTCGAAGATCCGCTTGGAATGTGGGTCGTGATCTTCGTAGTCCATGGCCGGGACATCGGGCAGAAGATGGTCGCAGTCTTCGTAAAGATCCCAGTACTTCTTGCGGGCGACATATGGGTCATGCGGATGCGTGAAGCTGACAGTCAGGCACCACGGGCGCGCGTCATGACCGCGTGAAAGGTCATAAAGCTTCTGGCAGGCCTGAAAGGCGACTTCATCGTCATATTCCATCTGGTTGGTGATCTCGGCCACACCGGCGCCGGTCACGGACCCCATGTTGTGATACCACCAGTCAATTCGCTCTCCGGGTTTCCGGTAGTCGGGTGTCCACCCGAAATCAGCGGGGTAGATATCCGTGGTCAGACGCTGCTCAAAGCCATGCATCTGGTCCGGCCCGACGAAGTGCATCTTGCCGGACAGACAGGTCTGATACCCCGCCCGACGTAGATGGTGCGCGTAGGTC
>CAZMKY010000203.1:0-2235 GCA_964566835.1 uncultured Rhodobacterales bacterium | reverse complement strand
TCTGGCGATGGCTCAAGCGCTTGCTAGTTGTTGTGCTTGTTCTCATCCTCGGGCTACTCGCGCCCCCGGCCTACGTTGAACTCGCCTGCCGGGGCGAGGCGCAACCCGACAATTACACTCCGCTGATTACCGACTCTGATTGGCAACGTCCCGAAAGTCGCACGCTTCTGACCTACCCGGAATGGCACATCGTCCACGCATACGACGACTACGGGCGTGTCCTGCAAACCGGCGATCCGCACGACTTCGGCTACTTCCGCGCCATCGCGGGCTTCTGGGGCACGCTCTGCCCACTAAAAGAAGCCGCCGACGCAGTGGGCGAGATCACCACCGACACGAAACTCACGATCTATACGATCGGCGTCAGCTTTACCGCGGAACTTCTGGCAAAGGCCGCATACGAGGAAACGATCGGACGCGTCGCCACGTGGCTGCGCGACGTTGAGCGCGCCCCGCTCGACGACCTCAGCGCAAAGATGGCGGCCGATTATGCAGTCTTTCTGCAGCAGACGCCTTGGTACAAATGGGATTTTGCTGCGGACGTCCAGACGCTGGAGGCTGAGGCCACTGCCAATATCCGCGACCGCGAGCGTCTTTTTGCGCTCAGGAACGAGTTCTTAGCGAAGTCATGGTATGCCAAGCAAATCGAAGCCGCCGTCGCCGACCTCGGGGCTGACGCCTTGCGCATTCGCAGTGTCGTGAAATCCATCGACGTCGATCAACTGTCAGCCATCCCTGGCGTGACGGTGATTGGCCCTGTCGCAGACGGCACCCTCATCGAGACCGACCGCTACCGTGCATTCACGAACATCATCGCCGATCTGGCGGAAAGTGGCACAGATTTCGCAGAAATCGCAGGCAACGACGACATACTCTTTACCGTCACTTCACCGACGCCCGAATTCGAGGGAGCCCTCTACAGCTTCCCGCGTCAGGGCTACGGCGACTACCGGCACCTCGTCCTTTTGCCCGTGGTGGAACTCTCGGATCGCCTGAGATCACTCGATGGGGTAACCTTAGAGCATGTCCACGACTACTAAATCGCTGGTCTTCGCGGTCCCGATCGTCCTGATCGGCTGGGTTGCTGTAATGGCTCTTGTCATGCGGTTTTCTGCTGTGGCGCCTGCAGCAGTAGTCGTTTTGCCCACCGCCGACGTCATGTCCAAATTGCCCGCCGATACCGCGATCCTCGGAATGTCGAGATGGGCGCTTACAGTTAAAAACACGCCCGACATGGCAGCAATACTGTACGACGCAGGCGCAATTCTTGTTCTTCCGGCAGGATTGACGGGATGTCTTCCGCTCACCAAAGCTCAGAAGGCACGTTTGGGTTGAAACTACAGCACTGAATTTGCCAGCACCTCTTGGTCTTTTCGGATTCGTTCGCATATAAGGCCCGTCAACCGAGACTGGGGATCACCATGCTAGAGCTCAATCCATCCACACCGACACCACCTGCCGCCGATCTGATCAAGGACAGCTCCGAAGCGACGTTCATGGTCGACGTCGTGGAAGCAAGCCAAACGGTTCCAGTGATTGTCGATTTTTGGGCGCCGTGGTGTGGTCCATGCAAGCAGCTCACACCTGCCATCGAAGCGGCCATTACTGAAGCCAAAGGCGCGGTGAAACTCGTGAAGATCAACGTCGATGAGAATCCGGCAATTTCTTCGCAGCTTCGAATTCAATCCATTCCCACGGTCTACGCATTCTGGCAAGGTCAGCCAATTGACGGGTTCCAAGGGGCGCTTCCGGGTTCGGAAATCAAAGCCTTTCTGGACCGTGTGATCGAAGCCTCCGGCGGTCAGGCAGATGGTGGCCTGGGCGAAGCGCTCGAGACCGCTGACAACATGTTAGAAGAAGGCGCGGCAGCAGATGCGGCTTCCGTGTATGCCGCGATTCTGGGCGAAGATCCAAATGTACCAGGGGCTTACGCGGGTCTGGTCAAAGCTAACCTGGCATTGGACCAAATGGATCAGGCGGCGCAAATCCTCCTGACGGTTCCTGAAGAGATTACAAACTCACCGGAAATCGAAGGCGCCCGCGCGACGCTCGAATTGGCCAAGCAAGCTGCAGATGCTGGCCCCGTTGCAGAACTTCGCGCTGCTGTCGAAGCCAACCCAGACGACCACCAGTCACGACTTGACCTCGCACAAGCGCTTTATGCTGCCGGAGATGCCGAGGCAGCCGTCTCCGAACTCCTCGAGTCGTTCCGTCGTGATCGTGAGTGGAGTGACG
>CAZMKY010000202.1:0-2715 GCA_964566835.1 uncultured Rhodobacterales bacterium | reverse complement strand
CTGGGCCTCGGAAGGCCCGGCGCCCAACCCGCCTTTTGGGACCTTGGTCAGGCTGGATCTCTAGCGGCCTGCCATTGCTGCAAGGCGCTGATGCGCCGTCAGGCTGCGGGTGTCATAATCCACCTTGTGCAGGTTCTCCTTCGTGGCAAGCGTCAATGCGTGAAGGACATCGGGTGTGAATTCGTCATCGAAGAGGGTTTCTAGAAGGCTCTGCCGCTCTTCCGCCGTCAGATCCAGAACCTCTGCCTTGTCCGGCAGTTGACGCTGAACTGAAATCAGCGTCAGCACGGGCAACCGGGCCAGTTCAGATTGTTCGACCACCAGCGTGATTTCACCGCCTAGGGCTTCTCGCCCGGCAGCAATCCGGGACAGGGCCCGCATTCCTTTGCTTTTCAACATATCTCGCACGCGGTCCCGGTCATCGGCGCTCAACAGCGCCTCCCGTTTCTCATCACTCAGGCCAAGGACGCGGGACTCGAAGAACCAGATCGCAATCAGCATCAAGAGGGGCGCCTGCGCAATGGGCAACGCGAGGGAGGGTCGCAGGATTGCGATGATGGGAAACGGCAGCAAGGCCACGCCGTATCGAAAGATCCCCATCTCGGTCAGCAGCCGCCAAAAGACCGGTTGGCGGACCGTGCCACGAGGCACGATAAAGACACGCCCCAGCACACGGCGCGGCACCGTGCGTGTCTCCAACACGTGAGCGTTTCTGAGCGTTTCGCGACCAAGGACAAGGGGTTCTGGCATAACCCGGCAAGCTAGCCCATTTCAGGGACGTGGACACCTAGTCTGTGCCTGATAATCTCAACAGCAGATCAACCCGGACAGAAGTCATGACGCCCGCCGACGATATTCCAGAACGCGCCCTTGCGCATGCCACTGCCGGCCGAAAAGTCGCCCTGGCAACTGTCGTGAAGACATGGGGCTCTGCGCCACGTCGCGTCGGCGCGCAGCTTGTCATCACCGACGACATGTCGTTCGAGGGGTCGGTATCGGGCGGATGCGTCGAAAGCGCGGTGATTTTCGAGGCCGTAGAGGCGATGGAAGACGGCGAGAACCGGCTTTTGTCATTTGGCGTTGCGGATGAGACTGCCTTTGAAGTGGGGCTTGCCTGCGGCGGAGAGATCCAAGTGATGGTGGAGCCGGTTGGCGTCGGGCAAGGCATCGACGTGGACACGCTTCGGGCCTTGGTCGAGGCGCGCATGGCCCGCCGGCCAGTTGTCTACGAGGTCAACACCGAAACGTGGTCGCGCCGCATCGTTGAACGAGATGCCTCCGATGACGCGTCCGAGGCGCGCTTCCGAACGGATACATCGGCCCTCGACGATGGCGTCTTTCGCGGTGTCCACAATCCGCCGCTGCGCTTGGCCATCATTGGTGCGGTTCACATCGCCCAACCACTTATCCAGATGGCGCGGCTTGCGGGTTATGACATCGCGCTTTCAGACCCTCGCGACAGCTTCGCGTCCGAAGCGCGCATCCCCGGTGAGACGTTTCTAGACGGCTGGCCGGACGAGGCCTTGGCGGCATGGCAACCGGACCTGCGAAGCGCCGTCGTCACATTGAGCCATGATCCCAAGATCGATACGCCTGCCCTGATCGCCGCGCTTGAAAGCGAGGCTTTCTATGTGGGCGCGCTAGGCTCTCGGCGCACCCATGGAAAGCGCGTGGCCGAGCTTGAAAGCCAAGGTCTGGGCGCAGATCAGATTGCGCGCATTCACGCTCCGATCGGGTTGGACATTGGCGCAGCCTCACCATCCGAGATTGCGATCTCGATCATGGCCGAGATGACAGAGCGTCTGAGAAAACCCGAGACACGCCCGTGAAGTTCGGGCCTGTTCCGCTTGATGAAGCCGAGGGCGCCATCCTGGCGCATTCGCTCAACACCGAAGATCTTCGCCTGCGCAAAGGGCGGCAACTTGGATCTGAGGACCTAGAGCGTCTTCAGGCGGCAGGCTTGAACGAAGTCATCGTCGCAAGGTTGGAGCCGGGCGATCTATCGGAAAACGAAGCGGCGGCAGCATTCGCCACAGGGCTGACGGCGGATCACATCGATACGACCGACGCGTTCACCGGGCGCGTGAACCTTGTTGCGCGGGCGGCTGGCCTCATCCGCGTATCCACGGAAAGCATCGATGCCGCCAACAGCGTCGATGAGGCAATCACACTGGCGACCCTGCCAGACCTGACGCGTGTCGCACCGGATCAGCTATTGGCCACACTGAAGATCATCCCCTATGGCGTCTCCGGCGCAAAGGTGGATGCAGCGCTGCAGGCGCTTGGGTCAGGCGCCATTCGCCTGCAACCCTTCGCCCAAGGCTCCGCCCGTTTGGTTCTGACCCGGACCGAAGGCTTCAAGGAGACACTTCTGAGCAAGGGGGCAGCGGCCGTCAAAGCCCGACTTCAAAGTCTCGGGTGGCAGCTTACTGATGTCGTGGTCGTGCCGCATGACGCTGCGGCGCTGGCGGCGCGTTTGAAGCCGGACCTCGACATGACCCTGATCCTCGCCGCGTCGGCGACGTCAGACCGGGGCGATGTGACACCGCGCGCGATCGAATTGGCCGGTGGTACGGTGGACCGCGTTGGAATGCCCGTGGACCCCGGCAATCTGTTGGTCATGGGAAAGCTTAAGGAAATGCCTGTGCTTGGCTTACCCGGATGCGCCAGGTCTCCGGCCCTGAATGGTGCGGACTGGGTGCTGGAAAGACTGGC
>CAZMKY010000201.1:0-3312 GCA_964566835.1 uncultured Rhodobacterales bacterium | reverse complement strand
CTGTTCGGGCAGACCATGATTGCGCGTGGCGTCAGGCTGGCGCTATGACAAGGGCATGACCAACATTCTACTTCTCGGGGCCGCCATGGATTGCGGCAAGCGGCGCCAGGGCTGCCGCATGGGACCTGACGCTTACCGCGTCGCGGGCATTGAGAAGGCATTGTCCGATCTCGGCCATGTCGTTCGCGATCTGGGCGATGTAGTGCCGGATCACCCCGGTGATACACCCGCCGATGCACCTGACGTATTTGCCCTTGCCGAAACGATTGGGTGGACAACCGGACTGGCCCGTGCGGCCGAAGACGCCATGTCAAAGGCCACGCCGGTTTTCCTCGGTGGCGATCACGCGTTGTCCCTCGGCACCGTCAGCGGCGTCGCAGCGGCCGCGAAGGCCGCAGGCCAGCCGCAATTCGTTCTCTGGCTCGACGCGCATGCCGATTTCAACACCGTCCGCACCACGTCGTCGGGCCATCTCCACGGCACGCCTGTGGCCTACATCACCGGGCAAGACGGGTTTGACGGATTTCCGCCGCCCAAGGCGCCGGTTCCTCTGGAAAACGTCGCCTTCATCGGCCTCAGATCCGTCGATTTGCCGGAGAAGGAAGCCCTGCAAGCCAGCCCCGCGCATTACCACGACATGCGCGAGATTGACGAGACGGGCATTGCCCAGCCGCTCCGTGCGTTTCTCGACAAGGTCAAAGCGGCTGGCGGGCGGCTCCATGTCTCTCTCGATGTCGATTTCCTCGACCCCGACATTGCGCCCGCGGTCGGCACGACCGTTCCGGGGGGCGCCACGTACCGCGAGGCGCATCTCGTCATGGAAATCCTGTCGGATAGCGGCCTCGTCACGTCGCTCGACCTGGTGGAATTGAACCCGTTCCTTGATGAGCGGGGCCGCACCGCGCAAGTCATGGTCGATCTCACGGCAAGCCTCTTCGGCCGCCGCATCTTCGATCGCCCGACCCGCGCGCACGGCTGAAGGAGTGAAACTTATGCAGTCGCCCTCTGACCTCGCACTTGTGCCATTCGTCAGCGTTGAAAACATGATGCGGCTTGTCCATCACATCGGGTTGGAGCCGATGCTGCAAGGCGTGGCCGCCTATATCGACGCGGACTTTCAGCGGTGGGAGGCCTTCGACAAGACCCCGCGCGTGGCGTCGCATTCAGACGTTGGCGTCATTGAGCTCATGCCAACCTCCGACGGCGAGATGTATGGCTTCAAATATGTCAACGGACACCCGAAGAACACGAAGGAAGGGCTGCAGACGGTCACGGCGTTCGGCCTTTTGGCAGACGTGAACACAGGCTACCCGGTGCTTCTGTCCGAGATGACGGTCCTGACCGCAATCCGCACTGCCGCCATGTCGGCGCTGGCCGCCAAGTATCTTGCGCCCAAGGATGCCACGACAATGGCCATGATTGGCAATGGCGCCCAGTCCGAGTTTCAGGCGTTGGGCTTCAAGGCGATAACGGGCATCGACACCGTGCGGCTTTGGGATATCGACCCCCGCGCGACGGAAAAGGCGCGCCGAAATCTGGAAGGCAGCGGCTTGACCGTGGTGGTTTGCGAAACCGCCGAAGAGGCGATGGAAGGTGCTGGAATCATCACGACCTGCACGGCTGACAAGCAATACGCCACGATCCTGACGGACAACATGGTCGGCAGCGGTGTGCACATCAATGCGGTCGGTGGGGATTGCCCGGGCAAGACGGAATTGGCCAAGGACATCCTTCTCAGATCGTCGATCTTTGTCGAATACCCTCCCCAAACCCGGATCGAAGGTGAAATTCAGCAACTCTCTGAAGACCACGCGGTGACCGAGCTTTGGCAGGTCATAACCGGCGCCAAGGCGGGCCGACGGTCCGCGTCCGAGATCACGCTTTTCGACAGCGTAGGCTTCGCCATCGAAGACTTCTCGGCGCTGCGCTACGTCAAGGACCATCTGACGGACAACCATGCCCAGATGCTGGACATGCTGGCAGACCCTGACGACCCACGCGACCTCTTCGGCATGCTGAAGCGGGCCGGTTAAGGAGGCATCTTGTGATTGCCTATGTGACAATCGGGGTAGACGACATGGCCAAAGCCAAAAGGTTCTACAACGCCATCCTGCCGGCCCTTGGATATGAACTGGAAGAGGGGCCTCCGGGCCTAAGCTACGCCCTGCCGCCTCAAGACGATGGCGGCCCGTTTTCGCCAGAGTTCTACGTGAAGCCCACGTTCGATGGCCGCCCGGCAACCGCGGGAAACGGCACCATGGTGGCGTTTGAGGCCGGGTATCAGGCCCAGGTCAGGGACTTGCACAGCGCCGCGCTGGCGGCGGGTGGCACGGACGAAGGTGCTCCGGGATTTCGCGCCGACTATGGCCCTCGTTTCTACGTTGGATACTTGCGGGATCCCCAAGGGAACAAGATCGCGCTGTTCTCCAGCAACCCGGATGAACCCGGTCGCGACGACGAACGCGAAAGGCTTTAGTTCGCGGCCGCCAGGACAGCGGGCGAGAACAAAACGCCGAATTGTTCGCACCAGATGACGACAGATTTGTAGGTGGCGATGTCTGTGCCTGCGGGGATTTGATAGGCCTGATCTCCGACATTGCCTTTCAACTGACCAAGCGACAGCCAGCTTCCCCCCGACACGTCCGATGACTTGACCGGATCAGGATGGTCGGACAGCCAGACCTCAAGATCGGGTCCATTGGTCACTTCGAAGGCGCTGAACTGGATCTCATGTCCGCCCCCCGGCAAGGCCACCAGCGTGGCCGTCCCGCTGCCCTTGTGCGCGCGGTCCGCATCCCGGAATTCGCCCGACGCCACAACCTGCGCCTCGGTCAGGGTCTCGGCCACGACGTCATCGAAAAGAAGCGGCGAAAAGGCGTACCAGAGGAACGCGCCGATCGGCAGGCCGAGGATAAGACCGAAGAGAAAGACTTTGATGGTGCGCATGGCGTGGTGTCCTGAAAAAATGCGACTGACTTTGGGCCAGCCTATCACGGAAAACCCGTCTGCCCAGTCCGGCTCGTCTCAGCGCGCGCGGTCGCCCATCCATTGCTCCAACACATCGGGAATGTTTTGCCCGATGATGATCTGCGGCAGGGACGGCTCATAGCCCTGTTCTTCCTCACGCGCGGCGACAAGGTTGCGCGTCTGCTGTGCGGCGTCGATGAAGTCTCCGGTCTCGGGGAAGGTGTCGACAAAGAAGGCGCGTCCCCAATCGGTGAACTCGTTCGCGTCGTTGCACCCGAACGAGCTTCGGTCGCGGGCCGCCGCGGTGAGCACAAGCCGGTTCGCGCCCTTCAACGCATCGACAAA
>CAZMKY010000200.1:0-1984 GCA_964566835.1 uncultured Rhodobacterales bacterium | reverse complement strand
GGGCCAAGGCGGCGGAGGGGTTCAGCCGGACAGACTGCCGGCCATGGTAGAGACCCGCCGTGTAATCCCGGTTCCCGAAGATGGTGGCGAGACCTTTGAGCGCGTGCGCTTCCCAAGCTTCCGGGTCGATGGCCAAGGCCGCGTCGGCATGTTGGACCGCCTCGGCCAGTGCAGCATCCCGGTCTTCGACCCAGCTGAGAAGGCCCGCGCGGAAGGCGATCCGCGCCAATCGCGACCGGGCGGGCGCGAAGTCCGGTGCCTTCGCCAAAGCGTCCAGCATCAGCTCTTTCTGGGCCGCATTGTCTTCGGGCGTGCCGTAGGCGGCTGGACTGCGCCTGTCGATTTCATCGGCCATCGCCAGAAGCTGCCAGGGGGCCACGGTTTCGGGGCGGGTGCGTCGAATGCGAGTGGCTTCGGCCTGCGCCAATTGCGGCTCCACTTCCGCGACGATGTTCTGGCTGGCGGTTTCCTGAAACGCGAATATGTCTTCCAGATTGCCGTCAAAGCGCTGCGACCAGAGACTTTGGCCCGTTTCCACGTCGGTCAGGGTCGCGCTGATCCGAACCGTCTTGCCGATCCGGGCGATTGAGCCTGACACGGCATATGCTGCGCCTGCGTCACGCGAGGCAGCAAGAAGTTCGGTTTCCCGCGCGGTTTTCCAGCCAAGGGCGTCGGGGCCTATGACCGGAAACCAGCGCCAATAACAGAGCGTCGTGCGCAGGTCGTCGGCAAGGCCTTCAGCGATCATCTTGTCTTCGGCCTGATCGCCCAAGGCTTCAAACGCGAAAACCGCCACGGCCGGACGCGAGAATATGCGATCCGTGGACGCAGCTGGAGCAGGGGTGTTGGAGCTGGACTGGCGCATGTCCCGCAGCCAGTCTTCGAACCCTTCCGAGGCCAGATCAAAGCCATCGAGGAAGACGCCTTCGCCGCCGACGGCTTTGACGCGTTCCGCAGCCAGAGAAATGCAATGTCGGTCGGCCCGAAGAACGTCAGCCGGCAGTTTGCGACGAAGCTCGGACACCAACTGCCTGAGCGAGGCACGGGATTGATCCTCGCCCCGGTCAGACCAAAGCAAGTCGGCCAGACCTGCGCGTTCGGCCCGCATATCGGGCCGTGATGCAAGATAGGCGAGCAGGGCCTGACCACGACGCGGCAACCCTTCGATCGGGCGACCAGAGGCATCGCGCACCATAAAGGCGCCCGACACTGCGAGCTCGATCAAGTGTTCTGGGCCATGCTGGTTCTCCATCTTTGGAAGCTTGCCGCAAAGGTCAGGGAAAGCGCAATGGCCGGCGCAGCCCGAGGCTGGTCTTGATGCGCCTTTCCGCCATTGCTATCAGGCGGAACGCCAGTTGAACCGGAGGCTTCCCCCAATGCGTGCTGAAACCGAAAACGCCGTCTCCGCGATTGAGAAATCGCTGGATCTGCTGCGTCAGCGCATGGACTGGGACACGGCCGCGCATCGGTTGGAAGAATTCAACGCCATGACCGAAGATCCGGATCTTTGGAATGATCCGGAGCGTGCGCAGAAGCTGATGCGAGAGCGTCAGGCGCTGGTCGACGCGATGGGGCGTTATACCGGCATGCGTCAGGAGCTTGATGATAACATCGAGCTGATTGAGCTGGGCGAGATGGAAGATGACGCCGATGTCGTCAAAGAAGCCGAAAGCGCAATCAAGGCCTTGGTCGAGCGTGCGGCCGCCGCCGAGATCGAAGCGTTGCTGGATGGCGAAGCCGACGGCAACGACACCTTCCTCGAAATCAACTCTGGTGCAGGCGGCACGGAAAGCTGCGATTGGGCGTCGATGTTGGCGCGGATGTATGTCCGCTGGGCCGAGCAGCATGGCTACAAGGTGGAACTTCAATCGGAAAGTCCGGGCGAAGAGGCGGGCATCAAGTCCGCCGCCTACAAGATCTCCGGCCACAACGCCTATGGTTGGCTGAAGTCAGAATCCGGCGTTCACCGTCTGGTGCGCATCAG
>CAZMKY010000199.1:0-2475 GCA_964566835.1 uncultured Rhodobacterales bacterium | reverse complement strand
GTTCAACCCGTCGACCACCAGATCGCGACGGCGCAGGAAGGTCGCGACATTCTCCGCGATGAAATCCTGCGGGCCGTTCAGAGCTTCGACGGCGGCCCATTGCGACACCGACGACGGATTCGACGTCGATTGGGATTGGATCTTGCGCATGGCGGCAATTAGGTGGGTCGGGCCACCGGCATACCCGATCCGCCAACCGGTCATCGCATAGGCCTTGGAAACGCCGTTCAGAGTCAACGTCCGGTCCTTCAGACTGGGCGCGACTTCCGCTGGCGTGCTGAACTCAAAGCCGGGAAAGGCAATGTGTTCGTACATGTCGTCGGTCAGAACCCAGACATGCGGATGGCGCTCGATAACCGCCATCAGGGCCGCGAGCTGTTCGCGGTGATAGCCAGCGCCCGTCGGGTTCGACGGCGAGTTGAAGATCAGCCACTTGGTCTTTGGCGTAATCGCCGCCTCCAGCGTCTCCGGTGTGATCCGAAAACCCGTCTCAATCCCGGCAGGCAGGATCACAGGCGTGCCGCCACCCAGTCGCACCATATCCGGGTAGCTGACCCAATAGGGGGCCGGAATGATGACTTCGTCACCCGGGTTCAGCGTGGCCATCAGGGCATTGTAAAGGACCTGCTTCCCGCCCGTGCCGACGCTGATCTCATTGAGCGCATAGTCCAGTCCATTCTCCCGCTTGAACTTGGCCTGAATGGCCTCCTTCAATTCGGGGATACCGTCGACTTGGGTGTAGCGCGTGTGTCCGTCGTCGATGGCGCGTTTGCCCGCCGCCCGGATATTTTCCGGTGTCGGGAAGTCGGGTTCGCCCGCGCCAAGTGCGATGATATCGCGGCCTTGGCGCTTCAAATCGGCTGCAAGGTTCGAAACAGCGATGGTCGGTGACGGTTTAACGCGGTCCAGTGTCGCGGACAGGAAGGGCATGGTCGCTCTCAGTGATCAATCTATGTAAGCCCCGTATTAGGAAGCACACTGTTATCCCGCAAGGCTATTGGAGCGATGCCCATGACCGAAGATGCTGAAATCGATTGGTACTCAAACGATATTGCGACCTTCGGCGATCGCGTGGCGGCCGGACGCGAAGCGCTTGGTCTGTCGCAAAAGCAATTGGCCCGGAAGCTGGGCGTCGCCGCCAAGACGGTCGACAGCTGGGAACACGACATCTCTGAACCGCGGGCCAACAAGCTGCAGATGCTGGCGGGGATCCTTAATGTCTCCATGCCGTGGCTCCTGACGGGCGAAGGCGATGGCGTCCCGCACCCTGAAGCCGGTGTCACCTCTTCCGAAGTGGCGGATGTGCTGACGGAACTCAGGATGCTCAAGACCCAGCTTGTGCAATCGGCCGACAGGGTCGCGGTTCTGGAAAAACGACTGCGCGCGGCACAGGTTCTGGCGGCAGAATGACCGAGACGGCCGAGAACCGACTAAAGCGCTTGCGGATCCGGTCGTGGCGGCGTGGGACCAAGGAAATGGACATGATCCTTGGCCCGTTCTCGGACGATGAACTGGCAGGGCTCGATGCTGCACAGCTTGACGCCTACGAGGCGCTTTTGTCCGAAAACGATCAGGATCTTTATCTCTGGGTCAGCGGGCAAGCCCAGACACCGCCAGAACACGTCTCTATTCTGGATCTGATCCGCGCCCGCCTTGGGTGATCTTCGCATTTGGCGCGTATTTTTCGCGCTTTAACGCAATCTCAGGACTTATCGCTCAGACCCGATCTCCAAGTTGGCTTGGCAGAAGGACGAGGTCATGAGTTTTCATCGCGAAATTGCGACACGTAACGATGGGACGGTGCTTGGCGGCTATCTGGACAGCCTTGCGCTGGTTGAACGTCTGCACCGGCTCTTGCTGGATGTCATCAAGGATGAATTTGAACGTCTGGGCGTGCTGGAAATCAACGCGGTGCAGGCGCTCTTGCTGTTCAATATCGGCGACAACGAGGTGACGGCAGGCGAATTGAAATCGCGCGGTTACTACCAAGGCTCAAACGTCAGCTACAACCTGAAGAAACTCGTCGACATGGGCTTCATGCATCACCAGCGTTGCCAGATCGACCGTCGATCCGTCCGGGTCCGCCTGACCGACAAGGGGCGCGAAGTGCGCAATGTCGTGCAAGAGCTTTTTGAACGCCACGCCAAGCTGTTGGATGCAGAGCCCACCTTTGGCAGCGACGGCATGCAAGAGGTTGTGCAGGGCCTTACGCGGCTGGAACGCTTCTGGGGCGACCAGATCCGCTATATCTACTGAAGCGTCGACGCGTCCGTTTCCACCGCCATCCCAGCGCGGCGCGTCGGCAGGGCGGGTGGCAGATGGCCCAGCGGCAAGGTGGAAAGCTCCCTCAGAAGCTTGCGCCGCATCGCTTCGGCATAGTCTTCGAATCCCAACGCAACCTCGACAAAGGCGCCGGGGCCTTGAATGACAACACGTTGAAAGTAGGATGAAAGTTCAGCCACGCCGCTATCAGTT